>DATDIC010000281.1:0-14863 GCA_036521275.1 Acetobacteraceae bacterium | reverse complement strand
CCACCCAGGGCGTCGAGGCGCGCATCCTCTCGCCGCGCGAGATCAAGCAGTTGTGGCCACTGATCGAGAATGGTGAGCGCATCATCGGTGGGCTCCACCATCCGCAGGACGGCCATATCGCCCCAGCCGATGTCACCCAGGCGCTCGCCAAGGGCGCCCGTGACCGCGGTGCCAAGATCTATCGCAACACCGAGGCGGTTGCGTTCGAACAGACGCCGAGCGGCGAATGGAAGGTCAGGACCCGCGAGGGCGATATCACTTGCCAACAGCTGGTCGTCGCCACCGGCTTCTACGCGCAACGCACCGCCCGTATGCTCGGTATTGCGGTGCCGGCGATCCCCATCATCCACCAATATCTGGTTACCGAAGAAGTGCCGGAGATCGTGGCGCGCAAGCGGGCGGGCCTGCCGGAGATGCCGATCCTCAAGGACGATCGCTATCTCGGCTATTTGCGCGAAGAACGGCAGGGCCTGATGTTCGGCCCCTACGAGCGGCCCGAGGATCTCGAGCTGTTCGCCGTCGACGACGTGCCGGATTGGTTCGGCGCCACGCAGTTGCTGCCGGAGAAGCTCGATCCCGTGCAGCACCATATCGAGACGGCGATGGCGCTGGTTCCGGCGTTCGGACGCGTCGGTGTCCGCGCCCACGTCCGAGGGCCGATCTGCACGACTCCTGACAACTATCCCTATGTTGGCCCGGCGCCGGGCAAGCGCAATCTGTGGTTGGCCGAGGGGGTGGTCGGCGGCATCATGATGGGCGGCGGCTTAGGTCATTATTTATCAGAAATGATCGTCGAAGGCGAGTGCAGCATCGACTTCATGGAATACGACGCGCGCCGGTTTGGCGACCATGTAAACAAGACGTATGCCTGCATCAAGGCGCCCGAGGCCTTTGGCAACAACTTCGGAATCTATTATCCCGATTACGAGTGGCCAGCGGCGCGCCCGGCGAAGACGGCGCCCTGCTACGACCGGCTCAAGGCACAGGGGGCGGTGTTCGGCGCGTTTAACGGCTGGGAAGTGCCGATGTGGTTCGCCCCGGAGGGCGTAGAGCCGCGCGACGAATACAGTTTCCGCCGCAGCAATTTCTACAAGCACGTCGCCGCCGAGGCGCGGGTGGTGCGCACGGCGGCCGGCCTGATCGAGATGACACCGATGAGTAAGTTCGAGGTCTTCGGCCCCGGCGCTGCCGCGTGGCTCGACCGGCTGGTCGCCAACCGCCTGCCGATGAAACAAGGCGGCATCCGGCTGTGCCATCTGTTGAGCGAGCGCGGCACGGTGAAGGCTGAGTTCACAATAGTCCGGCTCGATCCGGATAGCTTCTACCTGATCAGCTCGCCTCGCGCCGAGACATTGAACGTCGATCTGTTGACGCGGCTGTTGCCGGGCGACGGCAGCGTGCAGCTGCGCAACGCCACTCTCGAACGCGGCTGCTTGGCGGTGGTTGGGCCCAAGGCACGCGAGATCTTGCAATCGATCACCTCGGTCGATCTCTCGAACGAGCGTTTCCCCTGGCTCACCGCACAGACGGCGGTGGTCGGCCTCGCCTCGGACGTACGCATGCTTCGCATCAACTTCGAAGGCGAACTCGGCTGGGAACTTTACCATCCCATCTCATACCAGCTGCACCTGTTCGAGGAGATCATGAAGGCCGGCCAGTCCCACGGTCTTCGGCTCATCGGTTACCGAGCGATCGACTCCCTCCGGCTGGAGAAGTCCTATGCCAATATCTGGCGCGACCTAAATGCCGAATACACGGCCTGGGAGAGCAGCCTCGACCGCTTCATCGCCCTCGACAAGGGCGAGTTTGTCGGCCGCGCCGCATTGGTCCGCCAGCAGAACGCCGGCATTCCCCACCGTCTCGTGACGCTCAAGATCCATGCACGGGAAGACGCCGAGGCGCTCGGCATTGAGGGGGTCTACAACGCCGGCCGGTTGGTCGGCCGCGTGACCTCGGCCAACCACGCGCACCATCTGGGTTTCAACATTGGCCTCGCCCATGTGCCGTCCGCGCTGGCCAGGCCCGGGACCAGGCTAGAGGTGCCGGTATTCAACGAGATGACGCCGGCTGAGGTCATCGAAGCCTCGCCCTACGATCCGACCGGAGCGCAGAGCCGCCGGTAACGAATGCCCCCCACACCGCTTTGACACATAGAGCCCGGGACATCACACCATGCGTTTCAGCCGTATGATCAACGTCGTCGGCGTCCATGCCGAAGGCGAGCTCAATGAGGTCATCACGGGCGGCGGCGTCGACGTGCCCGGCAAGACCATGTTCGACAAGATGCGGCACCTCGAGACGCAGGCCGACGAACTGCGCAAGTTCCTGCTGTTTGAGCCGCGCGAGAGGGTGAACCAATGCGTGAACCTGGTGTGTCAATCAGCGTTGAATAGTTTCCAGGGGATCGAAAGTTTTGCACGCTGATTTCCACTCGCGGGAGCGAAACGCTCGGACGCCATGCGGCTGGGATACGCTGTCCAGCTCGGTACGGTGCGGTTCCTCGGCACCTTTTTCGAGGACCCGGTCGACGTGCCGCCCGGCGTCACGGGCAACCTCGCGCGGCAGCTCTGCATCGTCGATCCGCTCTGCCTGAACCGGTATCGCGAGGGCGGCGCCAAGTGGCAGCACGCCCGCGAGATCCGGGCTGGGTTCGGCTACCGCGAGTTCACGGACGGCGGTGCCCGCTTCCGCCTGGCCCACTGGCTCTACGCCCTTTGCTGGACTGGCACCGACCGGCCGAGCGTGCTGTTCGACCGCGCGACCGCCTGGCTGGTGCGATGAAAAGGATGGGCTAGGAGCAGCTCAACATCCCGCTGGCTGAGGCTGAACACGTCAGCCAGACGGGGTGGCTGATGATCTCGGCGGGGAACCTGTGGCGACAGTGCGGGTCGGGCGGCAGCTTCATACCGGCAGTCTCACCCGCCTCGATGCAGGCTGCCAGACCTGGTTACCGTGACAATGCCGCCCGTAAGGCATCTCGTTTCGGCAGATGGGGAATGCCCTGCTTGACGCCCAGGTGGCCTGGCACTACGCTTGTTGGAACGTTCCAAGAAAGCCTGGGGGGAGGAGTCCGTTGCGGTGAATGCACTTGCCGGCACAGCAGATGGCCTCGGTCCGCCGCAGGACCCGTCCATCGCCCTGAGCAGCCAGCAAGACCGTCAGAGCCTCCATTGGACCAGTCTTTTATTGCTTACTCCTGCCACGCTGTTGTTGCTGCTGCTGTTCCTCGGCCCGCTCGCTTACGCATTTTATCTCGGCTTCACCAACATGGAGCTCATCGGGCCTCGTTCCCAGCATTACAGCTTTACCGGCGCCGCCAACATCCTCCGCATGATGCAGGACCACACGCTGCACAAATCGCTTTGGCTCACTCTCATATTCCTTGTGGGCTCCGCCATCATCGGCCAATCGGTGCTCGGGATGGTGCTGGCGCTTCTCATGCAACCGGCGATTCGGCTCGTCCGCATTTCCGTCGGCGCAATCATCATCGTGGCCTGGGTCGTGCCCGAAGTTGCCGCCGCGCTGATGTGGTATGCTTTCGCGCAGAGCGGCGGAACGCTCGGCTTGTTGCTCGGCCAGCCGAACACCGACTTCCTCTCGACCCATCCGCTGCTGATCGTATCGGTCGCCAATCTCTGGCGCCACGTGGCTTTTTCCATGCTGATGTTCGCGGCGGCACTCAGCAACCTACCGCCCGATGTGCTGGAAGCTGCCGAAATCGAGGGGGCGTCAGCCTGGCGACGGTTGATTTCGATCAAGCTGCCGATCATGCGGCCCACCATCGTCACCAACCTGCTGCTAGTCACCATATCCAATCTCTCCACCTTCACTCTGATCTATGTCATGACGCAGGGCGGCCCTGGAACTGACACGACGACGCTAGCGATATACGTGTACTTGCAGGCGTTCAGCTTCAATCAGCTTGGTTACGGAACTGCGGTCGCGTTGCTGTTGGTTGCGATAGGTGCAGCGTTCTCGATGCTATTCGTGCATAACGCCCGGGTCACCCCATGATGCAGACCCCGGCTGTCACAGAAATTCGCTATCCAGTCGTTACCTCCGCCGCCTTGCTTCGCAACACGATTCTCATATTGATCAGCCTTGTCTTCATCGCGCCGTTCATCTGGCTGATTCTGGCATCGATCGATGCGCATGCAGGGTGGGGTATACATCTCCCTGACCTTACCCTCGATAACTTCCGTGCGGTGCTGACCCGGCTCGGCTTCAACGCGCTTGAAAACAGTCTGTATCTTGCGCTGGCCACCAGCATCATCTCGACCGCGCTCGGTTATCTGGCGGCCTATGCGCTGTCGCGCCGGTACGTGCCTTGGAAACATAGCCTCATGCTGGTGATTCTGTTCGCCACGGGCTTGCCGGTCAGCCTGCTGCTTGTCCCTACATACCAGATGTACGTTGTTTTCGGCTGGCTCGATTCGCGCTTCACGACGTCATTGTTCCTCGCGGCCGGGGCGCTGCCGTTTGCGATTTGGATGCTGAAAAGCTTTATCGATGCAGTACCGCTCGAGCTCGAAGAAGCCGCGGTGGTCGAGGGAGCCGGCATCTGGCAGACCATGCTGCGCGTCACCATGCCGCTGACCTTGCCCGGCCTGTCGGTGACGGCAATCTACACTTTCATCGCGGCCTGGGGCGCCTTCATTGCGCCGTTGATCCTGGATGGCGACCCCGATCACGAACCGGCGCCGCTCGCAATTTTTCACTTCATGGGAAACCATGGAGAGTTTCTGTTCGGCCAGCTCGCGGCCTACTCGCTACTTTTCTCACTGCCCGTCGTGCTGCTCTATTTCGCTCTGTCGCGGCAGTTCAGCGGTGCCTTCACCTTCGGCGGCGGGCTGAAAGGCTAGCCGTGGCATCCGTCCAGTTCCAGGGGGTGCATAAGCGCTTCGGGCTCTTGTCGGCTGTAGACGATCTCAACCTGGAAATCGGCGACAGCGAATTTCTGGTGGTCGTCGGTCCGTCAGGCTGCGGAAAATCGACCACCCTGCGCATGCTGGCAGGGCTCGACCGCCCGACCAGTGGCCTGATCAGCATCGGCGATCGCGTGGTCAACCTGGTGCCGCCAAAGGCGCGCGACGTGGCTGTGGTGTTCCAGAACTACGCGCTCTACCCGCACATGACGGTTCGCGAGAACCTGTCCTTCGGCATGCGGATTCGCCACGAGCCTCGTGCACGGATCAATCACGAGGTGAACGAGATGGCGCGTCAGCTTGGGCTTTCGGCGCTGCTCGATCGCAAGCCGGCGGCACTGTCCGGCGGCGAACGACAACGCGTCGCTGTCGGGCGGGCGTTGCTGCGCCGCCCGCAGGTCTTCCTGATGGATGAACCCCTGTCCAACCTCGATGCCACGCTGCGCGTGCGCATGCGCGGCGAGCTGAGTCGGCTGCACGCCCAGTTCGGGATTACCACATTCTATGTGACCCACGACCAGATCGAGGCGATGACGCTGGGCAGCCGGATCGCGATCATGCGCGGTGGGCGGCTGCAACAGGTGGCGCGGCCTGAAACCCTGTATGACGAGCCCGCCAATATGTTTGTCGCCGGGTTCATCGGTGCGCCTAGAATGAATTTTTTGCCCGCCCGGCTTGTCGGCAGCGGTGGCCGGCCATGCCTCGACGTCCTGTCGCTTCGTCTCGATGGCGCGGCATTCCACTTTGATGCCGATCACATAGCGACAACCAGCTTCGTGTTTGGCATGCGGCCCGAGGATGTCCGATGGAGCCGCCAGGTTCCAGACCCGTCCTGGCCGCGGCTTCGTGGCGTGATCGAGATCATCGAGCCGGTCGGTTCAGAAACCTATGTAACTGTTCGGGTTGAAGACGCGCGCCTGTTAGCGCGCTTCCCGCCACGCACCGGCCTGCAGCTTGGTGATGAGATCGAGCTGTCGCTCGATCAGGCGCATATTCATCTGTTCGACGCCAAGACGGAGCGCGCCCTCCCTCGCCTGCCGCAAACTGCCGGCGCACCCGGCAATGACAGCATTGTCCACCTGCAACGCACATCGCGATGGCAGGACTGACCACGGGGGAAACACAGCATGACAACAGGGAGAATTGGCAGACGGGAACTGCTCGGCGGAAGCCTGCTGCTTGGAGCAGCCACCGCAGTCCCAGGCTTGCATGTCGCAGCCGCGGACCTGAAAGGCGAGATCAGCGTCGCCTATTCGGCCACCTATGTGTTTGGGGTCGATGCGCAGGCGGTCGAGTGGTGGAACAGCATCAAGCAGCAATTCGAGGCAAAATACCCGGGTGCCACCCTCAAATTGCTACCGATGGACGGCACCGACGTCGACATGATGACGAAGCTCGCGCTGGCGTTCAGATCGGCTTCGACCACGCCCGACGTAATCCAGTTGCCCACATCCTACGTGGGCCAGTTCGCTTCATCGAACTACCTGCTGCCATTGGATAACTACATCAAGTCGGACGCACCTTTCTGGAATTCTTTCCCGCCCAACATGCAGGCCGAGGGCCGTGTCGATAACCAGCTTTACGCCCTCGTCTGCGGCGAGAACAACTCGGGCATTCTCTACAATATCGAGATGCTGAAGAAGGCGGGCATCTCCACGCCTTGGACGCCCAAGAACTGGACCGATATTCTCGATGCCGCGCGCAAGGTGAAGGCGGCCGACCCGGGCGTTGTTCCGCTTTGGGCGGCAGCCGGCGTCGCCACCGGCGCGACCGGCATCCTGCAGGGCTGCGGTGCCATGATTTATGGCTCCTCTACCCCGACCATGTTCGATGCGGCCCGGCAGAAATGGATCGTGGACAGTCCCGGCCTGCGCGAGGTGTTCGATTTCTACCGTACGGTCTATTCTGAAGGGCTGGGCGCCTCGACCTCGGACCTGTTTTCGCCCAAAGCGGTCGGACTGCCGCCCGCCATGATGCGTGATAAGCGGCTCGCCATCGCGCTCGGTTCCAACTGGTACGGCTTTACCTGGACCCGGGTTCACGGGTCTCGCTATTGGCCGACTGCCAAGGACGAAGCGGCCCCGGCACCCATACCGACCTCCAAGGGTCAGCCGCCGGGAGTTTGCGGCACCCTCGGTGGCTGGTCCTATGCCGTTGCACGCACAACGAAACTTCCGAATCTGACCTGGGGCCTGATGAAAATTCTTGAAGATACGAAAAACAGCATTGGAATGGCGGTCGGGGGTGGATTTACACCGCCAAGCCAGGAGGCAGCCGCCAGTGCGGAATTCGTCAATTATGCGCCACCGTTCACCGCCGCTTTTGCGGAGTACATCGTTACCGCAAAGCCGTTGCCCTACAATGGAGATTTCCCCGTCTATGCGCGCGGCCTCGGCCAGGCAACGGGAGAGCTGGTCCAGCACCCGACAACATCGGTCAGCGACGTGGTCCATATCCTGCACGACACCGTGGCCAACCAGCTCGGAGACGCCAGCGTCGAGGTCATGAGCGGCTGAATCCAGAGCCACGTTCAGAAAAGTCCGAAGAACGGTGTGAAACGGTCGGGCCTGACAAGCTGCAGATCGTGGCTCGGCGGCTCGTGGAAGACCAGTTCTTTCACCAACCGTCCGGTCACAGTTGAAAGTTGCAGCCCCGACATACCATGCCCGGTCGCGATGATCAGATTATCGAACCCTGGTGCCCAGCCGATCATCGGCAGCCCGTCCGGCGTGCATGGCCGTAGGCCGCTCCAGATTTCGGTAATCGCCGCATTCCGAGTGTGACTGAAGGTCTCGTATGCGGCCCGCTTGATTGCCTCGACCCGAGTTGGATTGATCCGCGGATTGAGTCCGTCAAGTTCCAGTGTTCCGCCGAACCGCAACACCTCGGGCAGAGGTGTGGCGATAACCCGCGCCTCGGTAATGAAGACCGGAAAATGTGGGTCGCCGGAAGTCCGTTGCCAATCGACGTGATACCCCTTCGCGCCTTCCAGCGGAACAAAAACGCCGATCTGTCGCGCGAGATGCGGGGTCCACACGCCGGCTGCAAGAACGATGACTCCCGGATGCAAGCTGCCGCGGCTCGTGTACACGGCCGTAATGCGGCTGCCGGCGCGCTCCAGCCGAAGCACATCGGTGTGGGTCTGAACGGCGACGCCGCGCTGTTGTCCGGCCGCCCCAACATTGCGGACGAAACGCAGCGGATCGCAATTTGCATCGCCAGGATAGTGAATCCCGCCAACCAGATGGCGGCCAAGCGTCGCGACACTCTGTCGGAGCTCGCCCGCGCTCAGCACCTGGCTGTCTTGTCCGGCGGCCGCGCGCTGCTTGCTGTCTGCAATCCCGTCGCTGAAACCCTTTTCAGTCGCGAACACGTCCAGGATACCGTTGTGACGGAATCCCGTTTCGATGTCGGCGTGCGCATACTCGGCATGCAGCCGCAGCCCGGCAATGCTGAGCGTGCGGAGAGCATCCGTCGCCGCCGCAACACGCTTCCTGTCGCTGGCGGCACTGATAAATCGCAATAGCCACGGCAGCACGGCCGGCCGGGGATGTACATGAAACGGACTGCTCTGGGCAAAAGACCATCGAAGCGCCTGGCGAACGGCGGCCGGTGTAGCAAGCGGTGACGCATGACTCGTCCGGATGAGGCCGGTATTGCCATAGGAGCAGCCGCTCGCCAGCGACTCCCCGCGCTCGACCAGCGTTACGCTCGCTCCCGCCGATGCCAGCTCATACGCTGTCGCCACCCCGACGGCGCCGCCGCCGACAATCAGCAGGTCCGGTGTCGGCACGAACTATCTCCGCATCTCAGGTGGCGACTCGCTACAAGAGCCTCGTATTGAACTACGGCACCACCGCGACCACCAGGAGCCCGATCAGCACCGCCAGGGGCATTGTCATGGTAACCAGGCCTGGCAGCCTGCATGGAGGCGGGTGAGACTGGCGGTATGAAGCTGTCGCCCGACCCGCAGGCACTGTCAGGTTGGCGCGGGGTGGCCACATGAGGCAGGCTGGCTCTTATGACGTCGACGACGCCCAACCCCTATCGCGGCTTCCGCTTTCCCGCCGAGATCATCTAGCACGCCGTATGGCTGTATCACTGCTTCAGCTTGAGCCTGCGGGAGGTCGAACTGATCCTCGCGTCACGCGGCGTCGTGGTGAGCTACGAAACAATACGAGAATGGGGACTGCGCTTCAGCAGGATGTTCACCAACAGCCTCAAGCGGCGACGGTGGCGGCCCGGCGATAAATGGCATCTCGATGAGGTATTCATCCGCATTCGCGGCAAGTTGCATTATCTCCGGCGTGCCGTCGATCAGGACGGGCACGTGCTCGATATCCTCGTGCAGAGCCGGCGCAGCAAAACAGCTCCCTTTCCGAACGGAAGTCTGCTTAACGGTTGATACCGAGTTCAGCATCGGCGGAGCGTTCGCCCACCCCGCGAGGTTGCGCCCGGTCGGCGAACCTCATGTTTATTGTCCAGTCAATGGCGAGGACCACGGACTGCCGTTTATACTTCGCACCCTCGCGCGGTTCGGGTTCCCGGCCACGTTCTTTGTCGAAACATTAAACATCGCGTACTTTGGTGATACACCGCTGTGTCGGGTGGTGGACAAGATACTTGCCGCCGGACAGGACCTTCAGCTCCATGGTCCACCCAAACTGGCTGCATTTCCGCTACCCCGATTGGGCAGATCGACTATCGACCGGCCCCCCCAGCGGCCTTTGTTCTGGGCGGTCTTTGCGGGAAATCTCGCGCGTTAGCTGGTGCAGACCGACGCCGTGATCATCGATGAACTCGGCTATCTTCCCTTCCCGGCCTCCGGCGGCGCCCTGCTGTTCCACCTGATCAGCCATCTACGAAAAAACCTCGCTGATCTTCACCACCAACCTCTCCTTCGCGGAATGGGGCGGAGTCTTCGGCGACCCAAAAATGACAACCGCCCTCCTCGATCGCGTCACCCACCACTGCGACATCCTGAAACCGGAAACAATTCCTTCCGCTTCAAACAGCGCAAAAAGCAGCCGAAACCAAACTGACAAAGTGGAAACTTTTGGACGCGGTTCAGTTCTCAGTGGAAATCAACACCGCCCCATCACATCCGCTTGCACCGGCATGGTCTCGCCTCATTCCCTTCCTGAATCTTGCCCGACCGACCCCTACCCCCTTCGGAGGAACCCCGCCCGTGCACCGCCGTGAGCTGCTTGCGTCCGCAGCCGCCGCCCTTCTCGCGTCCACCTCCACCCGCGCAGCCCACACCGGCACCGGCGCGCCCTTTGACGCGCAGACAGTTCGGACCCTAGCCCGCAACCTCGCCGCACAGCCCTACCAGGCCCCCAACATAACCCTGCCCGACAGCCTGAAGAACCTCGACTACCAAGCCTACCGGGCCATCCGCTTCGACCCCGCCAAAGCCCTCTGGCACGGCCAGGGCCTCAACTTCACCGCCGAGTTCTTCCACCGCGGCTTCCTCTTCAAGGACAAGGTCGAGCTCTTCCAGGTCGTTGACGGCCAAGCCCAGTCCATCCCCTACGACCCCAGCCTCTTCACCTTCGGCAAGCTCGCCCCGCCGCCGGCCGACGCCGATCTCGGCTTTGCCGGTTTTCGCCTGCACTACCCGCTCAACCGCCCCGACTATTTCGACGAGGTCTGCACTTTCCTCGGCGCCAGCTATTTTCGTGCAGTCGCTAAGGGCCAGGGCTACGGCCTGTCCGCCCGCGGCCTCGCCATCAAGACCGGCGACTCCTCCGGCGAGGAATTCCCCATCTTCAAGACCTTTTGGCTCGAGCGCCCCGCACCCGGAGCCACCTCCATCGTGGTCCACGCCCTTCTGGACAGCTCCAGCGCCACTGGGGCGTTCCGCTTCACCATTCGGCCCGGCGAGGCCACCGTCTTCGACACCGAAACCGCCCTCTATCCGCGCACCGACATCACCCAGGCGGGCATCGCCCCACTCACCAGCATGTTCCTGTTTGACGCCAACGACCGCACCGGCTTCGACGACTACCGGGCCGCCGTCCACGATTCCAACGGCCTCCTGCTCTCCACCGGCCATAGCGAGCAGATCTGGCGTCCCCTCGCCAACCCCCGCGACCTCCAGGTCAGCGCCTTCACGGATGCAAACCCCCGCGGCTTCGGCCTGCTCCAGCGCAAGCGCGGGTTTGCCGATTACCAGGATCTGGAATCCCACTACGAGAAGCGGCCTGCTGCCTGGGTCGAGCCGATCGGCGACTGGGGTGCCGGCGCCGTGAACCTCGTGGAGATCCCCAGCCAGCGCGAAATCAACGACAACATGGTCGCGTTCTGGCGCCCCCAGGCCCCGCTCAGGGCCAAGGGCGAGTATCTGCTCAATTACCGGCTGCACTGGTGCTGGAGCCCTTCGGTCGACCCTAAGCTCGCCCAGGTTCAGCAGACCCGCGCTGGCCTCGCGTTTGACCAGAAGAACCGGCTCTTCATCCTCGATTTTGCGGGCAAGTCCCTGAAAGACCTCCCCGCTGGCACCTCCCCGAGGCTCGAATCCGGTTCCTCCGCGGGAAAGCTCGTGAGCACTGTCGTCGAGCCAAATCCCGACCTCGGTGGCTGGCGCGTCAGCCTCGAACTCGACACTCAGGGCAAGAAGCTTGTCGAGATGCACGCCCGACTAATGAACGGCGGCACCCCCGTCACCGAAAGCTGGCTTTATCGATGGACAGCCTGACCCCCGGCCCGGCGGAGGCCCCCGCCAGCAGGCAGCCGCCCCTGCCTCCGGAAGCCCCGCTGGACATGCCGGACGGCATCCTCCACGCCCTCCGCACAGACCGTCCCTTCCCATCCGCGCCCCAATTCCTCGCCTTCCGCCGGCTCCTCGTGCTCGGCGGCGCGGCCATCCTCACCGCCGCCGCGGCTTTCGAGATGTACCGGGTCCTCGGCCTGAACGGCCTCACCGCCCTTGGCGCGATTATGATCGTGCTCTTCGTCCTGCTCTTTTTTTGGGTCGCCCTCGCGTTCACCAGCGCCCTCGCGGGCTTCGTCTGGCTGCTCTCCGGCAGCCGCCACCGCCTCTGCACCGACGGTCCGCTCACCACCCGCACCGCGCTCCTCATGCCCGCCTACAACGAGGATCCAACCCGCACCGCCGCCGCCTTGTTCGCCATGGGCGCCGCCCTGGCCACAAAATCCGGCCTGTTCGACATCTTCATCCTGAGTGACACCACGAGCCCGAACATCTGGCTGCAGGAGGAAGCTGCCTTCCTCGCTCTCCGCGACCGGCTCGCCGGCCGCGTCAACCTCTTCTACCGGCGTCGTCCCCTCAATACGGCTCGGAAGGCCGGCAACGTCGCCGAATGGGTCCGCCGCTTTGGCGCCACGTATCCCCAGTTCCTGATCCTCGACGCCGACAGCGTCATGGAGGCGGACACCCTCATTCGCCTGGCCACCGCCATGCAGTGGAACCTCGATGTGGGCCTGATCCAGACCTTACCCGTCATCGTCGGCGGCCGTACCCTGTTCGCCCGCCTCCAACAATTCGCCGGCCGCATCTATGGCCCCGTCATCGCCCACGGCCTCGCCTGGTGGTCCGGCCCCGAAAGCAACTATTGGGGCCACAACGCTATGATCCGCACCTGCGCATTCGCGGAATGTGCCGGCCTACCCGTCCTGCGCGGCCCCAAACCCTTCGGCGGGCACATCCTCAGCCACGATTTCGTCGAAGCCGCTCTTCTCCGCCGGGGCGGCTGGGCCGTCCACATCCTTGCCGCCCTCCCAGGTAGCTACGAGGAAGCCCCCCCCTCCCTCACCGACGTGGCCATCCGGGACCGCCGCTGGTGCCAGGGCAACCTTCAGCACGCCGGCGTCCTTCCCGCCCGCGGCCTCCACTGGATCAGCCGCATGCATTTGCTTGGCGGGATCTTCTCCTACGTCAATGCCCCGCTCTGGCTGCTGTTCCTCCTCACTGGCCTCCTCATCGCCATCCAGGCCAAGCTCGTCCCCTTCAACTACTTCCCCGCCGGCCAGTCGCTATTCCCGCGCTGGCCCCAGATCGACCCCGTCCGCGCGCGCTTCCTCTTCGAATGCGCGATGGCCGTCCTGCTCTCCCCCAAGCTCCTTGGCTGCCTCGCCACCCTTCTCCGCGCCCCAGACCGCAGCGCCGCCGGCGGCCCCATCCGCATCATCGCCAGCACGCTGACCGAGACCGTCCTCGCCGCACTCATCGCCCCCATCGCCATGCTCACCCAGACGATGGACGTCGTCGCAATCCTCCGCGGCCACGATGCTGGCTGGAACCCCCAACGTCGTGACGACCGGGGCTTCCCCATCGGCGTCATGGTCCGCCGCTACCTGCCCCACACCATGCTCGGCCTCACCCTCGGCCTGACCGCCTGGGCCATCTCGCCCTCCATGGCCCTTTGGATGCTGCCCGTCGTCGCAGGCCTCGTCCTCGCGATCCCCACCGCCGCCCTCAGCGGCAGCCGATCCGCCGGAGCCGCCCTCCGCCGGCTCGGCCTGCTTCGCACCCCAGAGGAATCCGACCCGCCCCCCATCCTCCTCGACGCCCGCGTCCCCTTCAACTCACCCGCCCCAACCATCCGAACCCTGTTCGAGGACCCGGCGCTGCTTTCCGCCCATCTCGCCATGCTGCCTCCAGCGCGACACCGCAAACGCGACCCCATCTCCGTCCCGCTCGCCATCGCTCGGGCAAAATTGGAAGACGCCGACACGCTTGACGAAGCCCTCGCCCTCCTTACACCGGCCGAAGCGATCGCTTCGTTAGCAGACTGCTCGACGCTCCAAACCCTCCAAGCGCTTTCGTCACGCGAATAACCAGGCACCGTGGGCGTCACCGAGAGTGGAAAAAAGCTAGTCTGCCAAGCGGCCCCTCGTTCAGAGGTTGACGAGCTGAGGCGGCTGTCCAGGGCCGCCGCGCGAACCACAGCGACGTAACCAGTGCATTCGTTAGCGTTTGCGCACCCGAGCATCGCGATCTCGCGTCGCACCCGTCGGCACGACGGCTGGTCTGCGCACTCCAGATGACGTTTGCAACAGGCTGGTCGGCACACGTCTCGCGCCAGAGCTAGGGCGGCACCGATTGGCTTTGGCCGCGCCGGCAGCGAACTTGACGATTGGGTAGGTCTCAGCCGGGAATGGCGAGGCCAAGTTTTGGGCATCCCGCCATTGACGTTTGTCAGCTTTAGGGAGCGCTACAAGGAGGGATGGCGATTCTTTGCGCTGGAACAACTCGAGTCCGAGGCAGCGGTCCCGCGGGCGAACAACTCGGTGTTGCTGATGATCATTCGGGGCAACGGTTCAGTCCAGTTCGCCTCGGCTGAAGGCGTCCAGCCGACCAGCGGCGTTGGCGATAGGCTGCTGGTATTTGAGGAGGCGCCCACGCGCAGGGCGGGCGAGGCCGCCTCAGGGGGAGCGGCCGGCTGATATCGTCGGCCTAGATGAATCCCATCCTAGTTAGCTGCTGCGGGTATTCACGTCCGAACCCTGCGGCCAGTTCGGTCACCGTGCGGCCTCTCCTCCGATCCGCTTGTCTCGCCCCCAGAACAGAGCGAAGCGAGGCGTTGCACTCCAGACCCCGGCCCCGCGCTGCCTCCAGCTAACGGGGCCCGGGCTGGTAGCAGGCGTCCGATGGTCGGACCTGCCCAGGAGTTCCGCATATGATCGAAAGACCTTCAAGCTTTCCGAGAGTAAGCGCCCGGTGAGCATCGCCTTGCGGTAATTGGGGACAATATGCCGATTCTGACGATCTTAAAGCGCTGCTTAAGGTCGAGCTTAAGGCGATGTCGAACGGCGAGGTAGAGATCATCAGCGGCAAGGAGCGCCCCCGCCGCTGGGGCTTGGAAGATAAGCTGCGGATTGTCGCTGAGAGCCAGGAGCCTGGTGCGAGTGTACGAGCGGTAGCGGCACGCAACGACGTTTATCCGAGCCTGCTGCACAACTGGCGGCGCCAG
>DATDIC010000280.1:0-4948 GCA_036521275.1 Acetobacteraceae bacterium | reverse complement strand
GCTGGTCGCCCCGGCAATGAATGTGCGGATGTGGCAACATCAGGCGACGCAGGCGAACATGGCGGTGCTGGCGCGGCGCGGCATCCGCGTCGTCGGTCCGGATGAAGGCGCGATGGCGTGCAACGAGTACGGTTTCGGGCGGCTGGCCGAGCCGCCGGCGATCCTGTCTGCGGTCGCCGGGCTGCTGGCGGCGGAAGGGAAGCTGGCAGGGCGCCACGCGATCGTCACCAGCGGCCCGACGCATGAGCCGATCGACCCGGTCCGCTACATCGCCAATCGCAGCAGCGGGCGCCAGGGGCATGCAATCGCGGCGGTGCTGGCGGCGCTGGGGGCGCGGGTGACGTTGGTCAGCGGGCCGGTGGCGCTGGCGGACCCGCCCGGCGTGACAGTGGTGCATGTCGAGACCGCGCGGGAGATGCTGGATGCCTGCGTTGGCGCGCTGCCCGCCGATATCGCCGTTTGCGCCGCCGCTGTCGCCGACTGGCACGTGGCGCACGAGGCGGGGGGCAAGATCAAGAAGGTTCCCGGCGCCAAGCCGCCGGTGCTGGAGCTGGTGGCGAACCCGGATATTCTCGCCACGCTGTCGCGCCCCGGCGCGCAGCGGCCGGCGCTGGTGATCGGCTTTGCCGCGGAGACTGGGTCGCTGATGGAAAACGCCACCGCGAAACGGGCGCGCAAGGGCTGCGACTGGATCGTGGCCAACGACGTGTCGCCCGCGAGCGGGATCATGGGCGGGGAGGAGAATGCGGTGCACCTGATCACGGCCGAGGGCGCCGAGCACTGGCCGCGCCTGCCGAAGACGGAGGTGGCGGAGCGGCTGGCGCGGCGCATTGCGGAGACGCTGCGGTGACGGTCGCGGTCGCTGTCCGGCGGCTGCCGCACGGTGAGGGGCTGACGCTGCCGTCCTATGCCACCGCGGGTGCGGCCGGGATGGATCTGGTGGCGGCGGTCGATGCACCGGTTACCATTGCGCCGCTCGGGCGGGCACTGGTTCCGACCGGGCTGGCGGTGGCTCTGCCGCCGGGGTACGAGCTGCAAATCCGCCCGCGTTCCGGGCTGGCGTTGCGACATGGGATCGTGCTGCCGAACAGCCCCGGGACGATCGACGAGGATTATCGCGGGGAGATCCAGGTCATTCTGCTCAATGCCGGCGACGCGCCGTTTGTCGTGGAGCGTGGCACACGGATCGCCCAGGCGGTGCTGGCGCCGGTGACGCGGGCGCGCTGGCACGAGGTGGCTGAGCTGGACGATACGGCGCGCGCTCAGGGCGGGTTTGGCAGCACGGGGGTTTGAGTTCCCGGGCGTTGGGGGGCCTGTCCGCGAGCCGCGCTTGAGCGAATGTCGAGGCCGGACCTATTCCGGACCGCGTTGAGGGTGGCGTAGGTTCGTCGTGTCTGCGTTTTTGCGGGGGATACGGGTAGTTGGAAACCTTCGGGATTCCGTGGGTTGTTGCATGGATGCCCGCCTTCGCGGGCATGACGGTTCTGTTGGTGGCATGACGGTTCTGTTGGTGGCATGACGGTTCTGTTGGGGGCATGACGGATCGGTGGGGGCATGACGGATCGGTCGGCGTGGGTTGGTGTCATGCGGGCGGCAGGGTAACGAACGGATCGAAGACCCGTGCACCCAGCGGCGCGAAATGCCGGACGTTACGGGACAGGATCGTCAAGCCGTGGCGCTGTGCCGTCGCCGCGACGATGATGTCGGCGAGGCCGGATGCCTGGCCTTGCCCGCGCGCCCGGTCCGACAAGCCGCCGGCAATCCGCGCGGTAGCCGCATCGAAGGCGAGGATGCGGTCACCATAGAGATGCAGCACGGTTTCCAGCCAGGCTGACAGATCCTCGCTCTTGCGCGTGGCACCCTCGCGCCGCAGCTTGGCAATTCCGTCCTCGATCTCCGCCACCGTCACGGCGGAGAGGGACAGCAGCCCCGACTGCGCATTCATCCAACCGACCAGCCCGCTCGGCGCGAGCCGCGAGGGCGCTCCGGCCGAGATGACATTGGTATCGACGAGATACACTGGTGCTTAAAGATCTTCGGTTCGCAGCGGCGTGGGGTCGCGCTCCGGCAGGTCCTCCGGTGCGATGGGCGCGGCCATTAGCAGCCGGCCGAAGGAGGGCACCTGAGACAGCCGTTCCCATTCCTTGAAGCCGAGGATGACGGCTTCCTTTTTGCCATGCCGGGTGACGATCGCCGGTACGCCGCGTAGAGCGTCGTCCAGGACGGCCGACAGGTGCGCCTTCGCCTCTCGAAGCGGGATCTCGCGCATGCTGGGTCCAATCGGTGACTACTGTGGTCACATACGGCGGCAGCGAAGAGGCGACAAGGGCCGGAGGCACGCGATCGCGGGTTCGCTGCGCCCATCATTCACGAAGCCAGTTCGCATCAGCCTGATCCGGCATCAGGGTGTGTCTTTGACAGAAACATGAAGCCCCTTGCGTTAAGTGTAGCTGAGGCTACATTATGCACCGGGAGCTGGTCCGGCTTCGGGATGGGAGTGGATGAGCATATCGGGCGTTACATCAAGCGATCAGACCACGCTCGCCATCCGGCAGGTTCTGGCTGGGCGGGTGCGCGGGCCCCGATCGGCGTTCCTGTTTGCCGGACCGGCGGTGATCGCCTCCATCGCCTACATGGACCCCGGCAATTTCGCCACCAACATCCAGGCGGGCGCCAAGTTCGGCTACGCGCTGCTGTGGGTCGTGGTATTGGCGAACCTGATCGGGATGCTGTTCCAGGCGCTGTCCGCGAAGCTTGGGATCGTCACCGGCCGCAACCTGGCGGAGCTGTGCCGCGAGCAGTTTCCGCCGCGCACCGTGTACGCGATGTGGGCGGTCAGCGAACTGGCGGCGATGGCGACCGATCTTGCCGAGTTCCTCGGCGGGGCGATCGGCCTGGCGCTGCTGTTCAAGATCCCCCTGCTGGCCGGGATGGTGGTTACCGGCGTGATTACCTGCGGCATCCTGCTGTTCGAGAAGCGCGGTTTTCGCCCCCTGGAGCTGATCATCGGGGCGCTGATTGCGGTGATCGGCGTCTGCTACCTGATCGAGATGTTCATCGCACCCGTGCATTGGCACCAGGCGGCGCTGCATTCCGTGCTGCCGTCACTGCCGAACGCGGAGGCGCTGATGATTTCAGTCGGCATCATCGGCGCCACGGTGATGCCGCATGCGCTCTATCTGCATTCGGGCCTGGCCCAGGGGCGCGTGCGGGCGCGCGATGCGGGGGATCGTCGCTCGTTGCTGCGGTTCTCCAACCGCGAAGTCATCGTTGCGCTGGCAATCGCCGGGGCGGTGAACATGGCGATGGTGATGATGGCTTCGGCGGCGTTTCATGCCGGGCACAGCGAGGTGGCGGAGATCGCGACGGCTTATCATTCGCTGGTGCCGCTGCTGGGCGCGGGGGCGGCGGCGGTGTTCCTGATTTCGCTGATGGCGTCGGGGATTTCCAGTTCGACGGTGGGCACGATGGCCGGGCAGATGATCATGCAGGGCTTCGTGCGCGTGCGCATCCCGATCTGGGTGCGGCGCCTGGTGACCATGATCCCGGGCTTCGTGGTGGTGGGACTCGGGGTTGATCCCACCCGCGCGCTGGTGCTGAGCCAGGTCCTGCTTTCGTTCGCGCTGCCGATTCCGATGGTTGCATTGGTGCTGTTCACCCGGCGGCGCGATATCATGGGGCCGTTCGTCAATGGCCGGTTGACGGATGCGGCGGCGATTGGGGGGATGGTGGTGGTGCTGGGCCTGAACGTGGTGCTGCTGGCGCAGATGTTTGGGTGAACCTGACACTACGACCTCGATCGAAGTGATCCCACGCGACATCGCGGAGAGACCGCCTCATCTACCGCGCATCGACAGCAGTAGACGGAGTTGCTGTTCATGCGCGCCAGACCCTTGTCCGGGCGGCGGCGCTTGCGGCTTACCATCGTTGCAGCAAGCGTCGGCTTTGTCCTGGTTCAACTCGACGTGTCGATCGTCAATGTCGGGCTTGCACGCATCGGTGCCAGTCTGGGCATCGGCACGGCGGGTCTGGAGTGGATCGTGGATGCCTACACGTTGGCATTCGCGTCGCTGATGCTATCCGCCGGAGCGCTCGGGGACCGCATTGGCGCCCGACGCGGCTTCATCCTTGGCTTCGGCTTGTTCACCGGCGCGTCGTTTGCGTGCGGGCTCGCACCCAGCGCATCGGCGCTGATCGTTGCGCGCGCCGTGCAGGGCATAGGCGCGGCCGGGCTTGTTCCATCCTCGCTGGCATTGCTGAACCACGCGTGCCATGGCGACGGGAACGCCCGCGCCCGTGCCGTGGGACTATGGACAGCGGCGGGCAGCGTCGCGTTGGCTGCGGGACCGGTACTGGGCGGGCTGATGATCGCCTGGTTCGGATGGCGCACCATCTTTCTTGTCAACGTGCCAATCGGCCTTGTCGGCATCTGGATGACCCGGCAATGGGTGGAGGAGACGGATCCCGGCGTCGGGACGCTCGATCCCGTGGGTCAGGTGCTTGGAATCATCGCGCTCTGTGCGGTCACGGGGGCGATGATCGAAGGGGGCGCATCGGGTTGGACGGAGTCGCTGGTCGTCTTTTTGGTCGTGGCAGCGATCGTCGCCGGGGCAGCGTTTCTGGTGGTCGAGGCGAAGGCGGAACAACCGATGCTGCCGTTGGGGTTTTTCCGCGCTCCGGGATTTTCGACGGCGGTCATGGTGGGCTTCGTCATAAACTTCACTCTGTATGGCACAATTTTCGCGTTCAATCTCTTCCTGCAGCGGCTGGCCGGATATTCGCCGGCATGGAGTGGGCTTGCGTTCCTGCCGTTTCCGGTGGCGCTGCTGGCGGCAAACTTGTGCGCGGGCCCGCTGGTTGCCCGGTTCGGTCCTCGATCCCCGATGACCGCGGGCCTCGCCGTCGCGGCGGTCGGATTTGCGTTGCTGTCGGCCGTTGGTGCTGACAC
>DATDIC010000279.1:0-4293 GCA_036521275.1 Acetobacteraceae bacterium | reverse complement strand
CGTCCTGCCGCGTCTGCACCGGCGCTTCTGTGTCGGCTACGAACTGCCGCCCTATGTCGTGCGGCTGCTCGAGAACTGGGCGATCCCGTTCGTGGACGTGCGCATCCATCCGATCCGTTTCATGGACGATTTGATGTTTGCCGTTCGCGCCTCGGATCCGGCGACACGCTGCGCGCTTTCGGCCATGGCGGTAGCAGATGCCGAGGTGAGCATGACCGCCGGCCTGCGGGAGGCGATGTGCCGCCTGATCAGCGATACCGGCGTGCCCGGCAACACGCTGCTGGTGCTCGGTCAGCGGCCTTATGACTCCAGCCAGATTGTCGGCGGCGCGTTCTTCGACGCGATGGAGCACCTGCCGCAGATCACGGACATATGTGCGCAGTATAGTGCCGTGCTGCTCAAGCCGCACCCGAACGAGCGCGAGCACAGCCTGCTGGTCGCTGTCGCCGGGATCGCTGCCAATGTTCTGGGGGTCATCAACGACAATGTGTATCGCATGCTGGCGATGCCGCAGATTTCAGCCGTGCTGACGGCGTCTTCCAGCGTCGCTTACGAAGCGCCCTATTTCGGCAAGACGGTGCATGCGCTGGCGCCATTTCCGATCCGCCTCGGCTGGCGCGGCGACCGGCTCGACAGCGATACGTGCGCTGCTCTGGGTGATTGCGTTCTGACGGCGGACTTCTGGCGCGTGGTCCTGCAGCCTCATGCGCCGGTGACGCCGCGGGATGGCGTGTGTTTTCCCAGTAAGCCAAACCGGCTTCGCATCGCGCTCGACTGTTTCTGGAATTTCAACGAGATCGATAGCGATCGCATTCCTTCGGCGGCTGTCTCCCGCTGAACGGGCCGCGTGGGTCGATGCCCGACGACACCGGTTCACGAACGCGACAACGAAGGAACAAGGCCGGGCTCAGCCGGGTTCGATTTGGTGTCGAACCACCCGGCCCTGACCTGCAGGGCTCGAGTCACCGTCCGGGCACCCCATGGTACTCAGATTTCGCGAGCCTCTGATCCGATCCGGCGCATTGCTCGGTTGCCTGGCGGCGGTGAGCGGATGCAGTTCGGTGCTGTCGGCAACCGCCGGGGACGTGGCCGGGGTGGCCAGCGCCGGGATCAGCAGCGGCGTCACCAAGAACGCCGCGGTGGGGACTGCGATCGGGTTGGGTGTGGCGGCGGCGGCCAATGCCGCGCTCGACTATGCAGAGCGCCGGGTCCATCGCGCCGAGCAGGAACGGATCGCGGCGGCAGCCGGACCGCTGGCGCCGGGCCAGGTCGCCTATTGGAACGTCGTGCACACCCTGCCGATCGAAGCCAATGAGCATGGCCGGGTGGCGGTGTACCGCTCCGTTTTCGCGCCGGGGTTCGCCTGCAAGGAGATTGTTTTCTCGGTCGAGGGGAGTGGCCGGGAGGCGGCCGCCGAGACCGAATTCTACACGACGACCATCTGTTTCGACGGGCGGCAGTGGCAATGGGCCGAAGCCGAACCGGCCACCGCGCGGTGGGGCGCGCTGCAATGAGGCTGGCGGGTCCGCGGTCGGGCGCGGTCCTGCTGGCGGCGGGACTGCTGCTGGGGGGGTGCAAGGATCTCGGAACCATTGCCGGCGTTGCCAGCGGATCGGCGAGCGCGGCGGCGACTGGGAACCCGGCGGTGGGGATTGCCGTGGGCGTCGGGATAGGCGCGGCCGGCAATTTCCTGGTCCGCTATGTCAGCCGGGTGCGGGCGGGCGCCGAGCAGGACGTGATTGCCACGACGGCCGGGGATCTGCCCGTCGGCGGCAGTGCGCCATGGGCGATCCATCACACCATTCCGATCGGCAACGAGCATGGAGAGTTGCGCGTGATCGACCTGATCACCACGCCGATCGCTGTGTGCAAGTCAGTGATGTTCTCGGTGGCGGATGGCTCTGGGCCGAAGGCGCAGCGGAACTGGTACCGGATCGACGTGTGTCGTGACCCGCGAGGGTGGAAATGGGCCACCGCCGAGCCGGCGGTGCTGCGATGGGGGTTTTTGCAGTAACGGCTTATGCCACCGATGCGGTCGAAGATTCTGGAGCCGTCATGCCGGCGAACGATCCGTCATGCCGCGCACGATCCGTCATGCCCGCGAAGGCGGGCATCCAAGCGAGAGCCCACGAAATTCCAGGGACTTGCCTGGATTCCCGCTTTCGCGGGAATGACGGATGGGGCGTTTCGCGGGAATGACGGATGGGCGTTTCGCGGATGCGGCTTTTCGCCGGGATTGACGGATGTGGGTCAGCCTCGGTGCAGTGACGCGTTCTATTCGCCGCGCGCCGCATAGGCCTTCAGAAAGGTTTCCACTGCCCCGGTCGCCGTGCCGTCGATCTCGGCCTCGCTGGGCGGCGGCGTCACTCCCAGCGCCGCACGAGTATAGCAGCCGCATTTGAGCATGCCGGCAAACTGGTCGGCGGCCCGTTCCGGGTGCGTGACCGCCAGCCGGCCGGCGGCGGTCTGCTCGCGCAGCCAGGCGCTGAACGCGGTGGTGAAGGTCATCGGCCCGCTTTCGTAGAAGGCACGGCCGAGCTCCGGGAAGCGGACGCTCTCCGCGATCACCACGCGGTGGATGGCGAGCGACCGGTCTTCCAGCAGGAAGCGCAGCATGCGGTTGGCGAGCCGGGTGAGCGCGGCGCGCACATCGTCCTGGTCCGCCGGCAGGAAATCCTGCACCGCGAGGTTCGACTGGCAGGCTTCCCGGATGATGGTGGCGAAGAGCTGATCCTTGGAGCGGAAATAGGCATACAGCGTCGCCTTGGAGACGCCGGCGGCGCGGGCGATGGCGTCCATGCTGACCGCGCCATAGCCCTGGGCGATGAACAGCTCCGTCGCGGCATCCAGGATGGCGTGACGCTTGGCGGATTCGCCCTCGGGCGGGCGTTGCAGAAAGGCGCTCATGCTGCGCCACAATTGGCGGGATCGCCGCGCCGGTTCAAGCGGAAAATTGAACTGAACCGTATAGTTTAACTTGACGATCCATCATGGGGCTGCCATTTGGCCTGCCGGAACTGAACCGTTCAGTTCAGGGGGCGGGGCATGAACGCGATTGCAGAGAAGCCGCTGGCCGAACAGGCGGAGGCGCAGAGCCGGGCGGCGCCGCCGGTCCGTCGTTTTCGGCGGCTGCTGCGGCCGCTGATCGGGCTGGCGGTGGTTGCGGGCGTGGCGGTGGTGACAAATTGGTGGTTCACCGAGGGCCGCTATGTCCAATCGACCGACGATGCGTATGTGCAGGGCGATATCGCCGTGCTTGGTCCGCGCATCGAAGGTGACGTGATCGGCATTCCGGTTGCCGACAACCAGGTGGTGCACAAGGGCGATCCGGTGATCCTGCTGGACCCGAGCGACTGGCAGGCGCGGCTCGATCAGGCGCGCGCCGCGGCCGCAGAGGCGGATGCCGCGGTGATGACCGCCGGCCGGCAGATCGCACAGCAGCAGGCGATGATCGCGGCGGCGCAGGCGACGATCACGCAGGCCCAGGCACAGCGGGTGCTGGCGAACGCGGACGCGTCGCGCTCCAGCGAGCTGACGCGCGCGGGGTGGGCATCGAAACAGGCGAACGACCAGGCGGTGGCAGACCGGGACAAGGCGGAAGCGGCACTGGTGGCCGCGCAGGCACAGAAGACCGCGGCCGAGCAGCAGCTTGCGGTGGATGCGGCGCAGCTTGTGCAGGCGCAGGCGCGCCAGCAGAGTGCCGCGGCGGCGGTGAAGCTGGCGGCGAACAATCTTTCCTACACGACGATCCGCGCGCCGTTCGATGGTATCGTCGGCAACCGGGCGGCACAGCTCGGCGAGCATGTGCAGACCGGCGCGCAACTGATCGCGGTGGCGCCGCTGCGGCGGCAGCTCTATGTCACCGCCAATTTCAAGGAAACCCAGCTCGCGCAAATGCGGTCGGGGCTGAAAGTGCAGCTCAGCGCCGACATCGATCCGGATCATCCGGTGGAAGGGCGGGTGGACAGCCTGGCGCCGGCCACCGGCGCGCTGTACAGCCTGCTGCCGCCGGAAAACGCCACCGGCAACTTCACCCGCGTGGTGCAGCGGGTGCCGGTGAAGATTACGCTGGACCCCGCGCAGGCGGACGCGGCGCCCTGGCTGCGCGCCGGGCTGTCGGTGACCGCCAGCGTCGACACGCGCGGCACCGGAGGCAAACAGCGCGGTCTGTTCGGCGCGGCGGCCGCGACGATCCAGCGGGTCGTGCCGTGACTGCGTCCGACCGCCGCCTGACCTGGCGTGAATGGGCCGGGTTCATGGCGATGGTGGTCGGGATGTTCATGGCGATCCTGG
>DATDIC010000278.1:0-4260 GCA_036521275.1 Acetobacteraceae bacterium | reverse complement strand
GTCGCAATAACGTCGACGTCTTTCGCATCGGCATCGTGGAAAGCACGCGAAACGCGAAAGTCCGAAACCATTCAAGGTCGTCGACACCAACCGCGTGGGTCCGGTTGGGTCGGCGGGCAGATCGTGGTTACGGTGTCTCATTGCAAGCCTTGCCGCAAGCTGCTGATGTCTGCGCGCATAGGGCAATATTAGCCGCCATTAATAGCAAACGGCATTGAGAATGACTCATTTTGCCGGTGTTGCCCGGAGTAACGCGAAGCGAGCTAGCGACGCGGTGGGCGATAAAGTCGTGGATGGCCGGCCCCTCGGGACGAGCCCGAGGGCATGCTTCGGCGGCCATGACGGGAAGGGGTAGCATCAACGCGGCTAGGCATGAAAAGAGACATCCGCTTCAACGAGTGGTGCTGCGAAGTGAGGAATTTTTTTCTGGCTAGAAGTTCGCGGAAATCAACAGCATAGGCTTTTGCCGGTCTGGTGCTGAGGAACGTCGCCACGCAGTCAAGAGTTGCTATCTTTTCAAGATGTTATATGCTCGGAAAACGAGCAAGTGAGAATCAAGGAGCGATCCAGGATCATGAGTGCGACGCAATCGAAGGTGCTTCGTGGCCGGCAGTTCTTCGCCAATCCGGGGCCGACGAATATACCGGATTCGGTGCTGCGAGCGATCGACCGGCCGACCATCGACTTCCATGATCCGGATTTCATGCAGGTGTATGATGAGACGTTTGCCGGCCTGAAGCGTGTGATCGGCACGCGGCATGAGTTGTTCATGTATACCGGCTCGGGTCACGCCGCGTGGGAGGCGACGCTGACCAATCTGCTGTCGCCGGGCGATACGATCCTGTTGGCGGAGTCGGGGTATTTTTCCGATGAGTGGGGGCGGATGGCGGCGGCGCACGGGGTGGAAGTGCGCACGGTGGGTGCCGACTGGCGCCACGGCGTGGATATCGGGGCGATCAAGACGGCGCTGGCGGAGGACAGCAAGCATGTCATCCGCGCGGTGTGCGTGGTGCATAATGAGACCGCCAGCGGGATGTCGATTCCGCTGCCGGAGGTGCGGGCGGCGATCGACGCGACCGGGCATCCGGCATTGTTTCTGGTTGATACGATTTCCTCGCTGGCCAGCCTGGATTTCCGCATGGACGAATGGAAGATCGACGGGGTGGTGGGCGGCAGCCAGAAAGGCTTGATGTGCCCGACTGGCGTGAGCTTCACCGGCGTGTCGGACAAGGGGATGGCGGCGCACAAGCAGGCGAAGCTGGGGCGGTACTATTTCGACTGGTCGGTGATGCTGAACCGGCCGCAGAAGAGCTTTGTCGGGACGGTGCCGGTCAATGCGTTCTATGGGCTGCGGGAATCCGTGCGGTTGCTGGAAGAGGAAGGGATGGAGAACGTGGTGGCGCGGCATCGGTTTTTGGCCGAAGGCGTGCGGCGCTGCGTGAAGGCGTGGGCGGGGAATAACGGGCCGCAACTGTTCTGCACGAATCCGACGCGGTATTCGGATTCGGTGACCGCAGTGCTAATGCCGGAGGGACACAACGCGGACGAGCTGCGGCGGACGGCGCGGAGCCGTTACAATGTGTCGCTGGGTGGAGGCTTGGGGAAGCTGAACGGTCGGGTGTTCCGGATCGGACACATGGGAGATCTGAACGAGGCGATGGTGCTGGGTGCGCTGACCGCGGTGGAGATGAGCCTGCGGCGGAACAGCGTGCCGCATGGGAAGGGCGGCGTGGAAGCGGCGATGGAGTGGTACGCGGCGTAGGGCCGCCGGAGATGAGGGCGTGACCCTCACCCGGTTCGCTTCGCGAACCGACCTCTCCCGCGTAGCGGGAGAGGTGGAGAGGCAGCGGGAGATGGCGGCGGCGCTGTTCGAGCGGCTGCGCGCCGATGGGCTCGACGAGCCGGGGGTTACGCGCGACCCGTATGGCGCCGGGGAGCAGCGGGCGCATGCCTCGGTGCGGCTTGTGGCCGCCGAGCTGGGGTTGGAGATTACGCAGGACGCAGCGGCTAATTTGTACGCGACGTGGCCGGGGAGGGATCGAGGGGCGCCGCGCATCGTGCTCGGGTCGCATCTCGACTCGGTGCCGCATGGTGGAAATTTCGATGGTGCGGCGGGCGTGGTGGCCGGCCTGGTCGCGGTGGCGGCGCTGCAGCGGGTGGGCGTGTCGCCGGACTGCGACGTGACGGTGATGGGAATCCGGGCGGAGGAGAGCATCTGGTTTCAGGTGTCTTATATCGGCAGCCGGGGTGCGCTGGGCAGACTGCCGGATGGCGCGCTGGATGTGCGACGGATCGATACCGGGCGGACATTGGCCGAGCACATTGCCGAATGCGGCGGCGATCCGGACGCATTACGTGCCGGGGCGGTGCAGCTCGATCCGCGGCAGGTGCGCGCGTACCTGGAACTGCATATCGAGCAGGCGCCGAGCCTGGTGGAGGCAGGCCAGCCGGTGGCCATTTGCACGGGTATTCCGGGTAACTTCCGCTATCCCGATGCGCGGATCGAGGGCAGCCACGACCATGTCGGGTTGCCGCGGCGGTTCCGGCGCGATGCGGCGATGGCCGGGGCGGATTTTGCCATGCGGCTCGACCGGCTGTGGGCGGATATGGAGCGGCGCGGCGTGCCGATGGCGTGCACGATCGGGCGCTTTCATACGGACCCGACGATGCACGGGCTGACGATCGTGCCTGGATCGTTTCATTTCAGTCTGGATGTGCGCGCGTATGACGAGGCGGTGCTGGCTGAGCTGGACCGGGCGGTGACGGAGATGGTTGCCGACATCGAGCGGGAGCGGCGCGTGCGGTTCCAGCTCGGCGCCAAGGCGCGGGCGGCGGTGGGGCCGATGGATGCGGCGATCCGCCAGGGATTGCGCTCGTCGGCGGACGCGTTGGGTATTCCGGCGATGGAGCTGGGCAGTCCGGCCTCGCATGATGCGGCGGCGTTCGCAGCGGCGGGTGTGCCTTCCGGGATGATTTTCGTTCGCAACGAGAACGGCAGCCACAATCCGCGCGAGGCGATGGCGATCGAGGATTTCCTTGCCGGGACGGCGGTGATGGCGGGCTGGCTCGCGGAGGCAGTGCGGACCGTGAGTGGATGAGCGCGGCCAGGATTCACCACTGAGACGCCGAGGCGCCAGTGGGCGATTGCAAGTCTGCATAGTCTCCCTGCTTTAGTCTAGCGGCCCCGCTCAGCCGACGCCTCTATCCGCACGTCGGCAGGGACATGGTCGGCGTGGGCGCGGAAGAAGCGGATCAACGGGGTGCAGTAGAACGCATTGCACAGGTTGGCGCGCAGTTCGCGTGGTAGCACGCAGCCATCCGAACGGTGGAACACGCAGGATCCGTCCAGGCTTTCAGCGGGCAGACGATCGAAATAAAGGGCGGCCAGCCCGCGGGCACGCAGCGTCGGATGCGCTTGCGCGACACGGCGGATGGAGTCGTGATCCAGATAGGCGTGCACGCCGCCACGCGAGCAGCAATGGCCGCCGCAGGCGGCGCAGCCGGCGGCAGCGATCTGCTGCAGGGCGGGCGATGGGTTAATCGGTTTGGCGCGCGATGGGCGGCCGGGCGGTTCGTCGAGGGCCTCGTGGATCAGGCGTCGGAGGTAGCGGGCGAAGGCGCGGCGGCGTTGGCCGGGCAACGGTGTCGGATGAGCGCGGTACCGGGGTACGGTCAGCAGCGGCGGGTCGGGATCGCTCATCGCCGGTGGTGGACCTGGGACGTCAAACGGGGTCTATTCGCGCTGCAACGCACACACGAGAGCGCATGAGCCGACACCCCGATAGACCTCCTTTGGGCCGTCGCGCCGATTACCGCTGGTTCCATGAACTGACGACACGCTGGATGGATAACGACGTGTTCCGGCATGTCAACAACGTGGTGTATTTCTCCTGGTTCGATACCGCGGTGACGTATTGGGAAAGCAGCACCGGGGCCGTCGATCTGCTGGAGGGTGCGGTGCATTGCGTGGTGGCGGAGGTGATGTGCCGCTATCACAGCTCGGTGGCGTGGCCGGACCGGATCAGCATCGGGCTGCGGGTGGCACGGATCGGCGGCAGCTCCGTGCGGTATGAGATCGGCGTGTTCCGCGAGGGCGACGACATCGCCGCGGCGGAGGGGTATTTCGTGCATGTGTTTGTTGCCCGCGGGAAGCAGACTCCGGTGCCGATCCCGGAGCACGCACGGGCGTTGCTGCAAAACCTGGTGGTATGAGGGAGGACTCGCATGGATCTTGGGATCAGGGGCCGCAAGGCGATAGTT
>DATDIC010000277.1:0-4588 GCA_036521275.1 Acetobacteraceae bacterium | reverse complement strand
CGCCCCGGCCTTGTCGTTCGCGCCCGTCGCCAGCGCGATGCGCCGCAGCACGCCCCGACGCGCCGTCCCCGCCGCCGGCACCAGCACCCGCTCCACCCCCACCGCCTGATCCAGCCAATCCAGGATAGCCGACGAATCAATCAAAACCTCGCCATCCTCCAGCACCAGCGACGGAATCCGCCCCAGCGGATTGACCCGCCGCATCGCGTCGAAATCCGCGAACACCGAGCGCGTGTCGTGCTCATACGAGAACCCCAGCACCCGCAGCGACACCGCCACCCGGCGAACGAACGGCGAATCATATTGCCCGACCAGTATCATCGGCCCGGATCATACCCGTTCACCCGCGTCTGTCACCGGCTTTCCACCCGAACACGCTCCGAATCGCGCCGCCTCGTTGCGTCCGATATCGTTGCGCGTGCGCCGCTGCCGCCTCGCCGATTTCCCTTGCCCCGCCGGGGATCGGGTGGCACAGCCCTGATACCAGGCCGCATGGAGGATGACCCACCGTCGTCATTCCCGCGAAAGCGGGAATCGAGGCAACCCCCCTAATTTCGCGGGCCCTCGCCTGGATGCCCTCTTCGCCGGCATGACGGACTCTAAAGTTGTCCTCCGCGCGGGTTGGTCTAAATATGACGCGCAAGCCGACGGAGGATAGCGGACCATGGCCAACGCCTATTCAGGAACCTGCTTCTGCGGCGCCGTGGAGCTTCGGGTCAGCGGCCAGCCCAACGCCATGGGCTATTGCCATTGCAGATCGTGCCGCTCCTGGTCGGGCGGCCCGGTCAATGCATTCACGCTCTGGCCGGACGATGCCGTGGAAGTCACCAAGGGCGCCGAAAACCTCGCCACATACCACAAGACGGACATGAGCTTCCGCCAGTACTGCCGGCTTTGCGGCGGTCACCTCATGACCGCCCATCCGCCGCTCAAGATGATCGATGTTTTCGCTGCAACCATTCCGGACCTCGAATTCGCCCCGCAGGTGCACGTCAACTACGCGGAAACCGTGCTGCCGATGCGCGACGGGCTGCCGAAGCTGAAGGACTTCCCCGCCGAGTTCGGCGGATCCGGCGACGTCGTCCCCGAATAGGCCAGCCCGAACCGCCGGATCAATCCACCCGCCGGCGCAAATGTCGTCGCGTACTCCACCGCGATGGGCTATCTACGGCCGGAAGAACGCTGCAAGGGGGCGGCGGTGAGAACCCAGGCAATCGCGAAACCCACGCTGCACGAACGCGCGACGCGCGAACTCAAGGAGTTCGCGGTTCTCGTGGTCTATCTCTACATCACCCTCGGTGCGGTGATCCTGATGAAGACGGCGGTGCTGCACACCCAGGGCATCGAAGTCGCCCCTTGGGGCCTCACTATCGTCAAGGCCCTGTTGCTGGCGAAATTCATCCTGGTCGGCCGTGCCATGAAGCTCGGCGAGCGCGCCACGACGCGCCCGCTGATCTGGCCCACCCTTTACCGGTCAGGCGCGTTCCTGGTGCTGCTGGTCATCCTGACCATCATCGAGGAAGCAGTTGTCGGCCTGTTCCACCACCAATCGATCGCCGCCTCGCTCAGTGAACTCGTCGGTCCCCGGCTGGAGGAAACGGTCGTCGGTATTTTGATCGTGTTGCTGGTGCTCATTCCGTATTTCGCGTTCCGCGTCCTCGGTGAGGAGATCGGCGAAGACCGGTTGCTCCGGATGTTCTTTGTCGAACGAAATCCAATCGAGCCGCTATCGTAAAGCGCGATCCGGGACAGTCATCGCAGGCAACCGGTTGTGCCCCGACCGGGCGGCGCAAGGGGAACGTCAATGAACCGACGCGACTGGTTCGTATCGACGGCGAAGGCAGCGCTCGCCACCGCCATCGGCAGCTCCTGGCTGGGCAGCACCGCTCAGGCCCAGACCTCGCCGCCCGCCGGCGCGGCTCCGGCGACGACGCCTACCGACCGCACTATCCTGCCGGTACCGCAGCCAACACCGCCGACGATCGACGTTCTCGATGCCCGCAACGTCATCCCGCCCGCCCGGTTCGAGGTCAAAGCCCCACCCAACGCCCCCAACGTGCTGATCGTGCTGCTCGACGACATGGGGTTCGGCCAGTCGAGCGCGTTCGGCGGCCCGATCAACATGCCGGCTCTCGAGCAATTGGCGAATGCAGGGCTGCGCTACAATCAGTTTCACACTACCGCCCTGTGCTCACCCACGCGCACCGCGCTGCTGACCGGCCGCAACCACCACATGAACAACATGGGGGGCGTCACCGAGATCGCGACGGCATTTCCCGGCAACACCGGCGTCAGGCCAAACGCCATCGCGCCATTGGCTGAAACGCTGCGGCTGAACGGCTACGGAACCGCAGCCTTCGGAAAATACCACGAGGCCCCAACCTGGGAAATCAGTCCCGTCGGACCGTTCGATCGCTGGCCCACCCACTCGGGCTTCGACAAGTTCTATGGCTTCCTCGGCGGCGAGACAAATCAATGGGCGCCGCTGATCTACGACGGGACGGTGAAGGTCGAGCCGCCGCGCGATCCCGATTATCATTTCATGGCAGACATGACCGACCAGGCAATCAACTGGATGCGGTCGGTGAAGGCACTCGCGCCCGATAAGCCGTTCTTCATGTATTTCGCGCCCGGCGCCGTGCACGCCCCGCATCATGTGCCGCCGGAATGGATCACCAAATACAAGGGCCAGTTTGACGCCGGCTGGGACAAGCTGCGCGAGGCAACACTCGCCCGGCAGATCGAGCTTGGCATTGTTCCACAAGGAGCGAAACTCGCGCCCAAGCCTGAAGCGATCAAGGACTGGGACAGCCTGTCGGCTGACGAAAAGCGCCTGTTTGCACGTCAGATGGAAGTATTCGCCGCATTCGGCGAATATACGGACCACGAAATTGGCCGCCTCATTCAGGCTACCGCAGACCAGGGCCAGCTCGACAACACCCTCATTTTCTACATCGTGGGCGACAACGGCGCCAGTGCGGAGGGCGGCTTCAATGGCCTATTCAATGAAATTTCCTACCTTAATGGGGTTTCCGAGCCGCTGGAGCTTCAACTTGAACGTATCGATCTGCTCGGCGGACCAATGACCTACAACCACTACGCGGCCGGCTGGGCGGTCGCCGGCGATACGCCGTTCACGTGGACGAAGCAGGTCGCCAGCAGCTACGGCGGCACCCGCAATCCCCTGATTGTGCACTGGCCGAGCGGAATCAAGGCGAAGAACGAAGTTCGCTCGCAATGGCATCATGTGGTGGATGTCGCGCAGACAATTCTGGAAGTGGCAGGCCTGCCGGAGCCGAAATCAGTCAACGGTGCCGAACAAATCCCGATGCAGGGCGCCAGCATGGTCTATTCGTTCGACGACTCTCATGCGCCTGACCGGCATCTGACACAGTATTTCGAAATCGTCGGGAATCGTGCCATTTACCATGATGGTTGGCTAGCGGGGACGGTCCATAAAGCGCCCTGGGAAATGAAACCACGCGCAAGCCTTGCAGATGACAAGTGGGAACTCTACGACACGCGGACTGATTTCAGTCTGGTCAATGATCTCGCCGCAACAAATCCTGCCAAACTGCGGCAGATGCAGGACCTTTTCACCAAAGTCGGTGTCGAAAACCATGTTCTGCCGATCGACGACCGGTCCATAGAACGACTTAACGCCGCGGCCGCGGGCCGCCCGGATTTAATGAGCGGCCGCACTTCCCTGACGGTCTATCCCGGCATGTCCGGAATGATGGAGAACGCCTTCATCAACGTAAAGAACCGCTCGTTTTCCATCACGGCCGAGGTGCAGATACCCGCGTCCGGCGCATCGGGCGTGGTCCTTGCCCAAGGCGGACGCTTCGGAGGTTGGAGCCTGTGGCTGAACGACGGCCGACCGAGATTTACTTACAACTGGCTTGGGACCGAGCGTTACGAAGTCGCCGCTGGCAGTCCCTTGCCACCGGGCGAACACGCCCTCCGGTTCGATTTTGCCTATGACGGCGGCAAACCGGGAGCAGGCGGAATGGGGCGAATTTCCCTGGACGGCACCCAACTTGCCGAAGGCCGGATCGCCCGAACCCAGCCGTTCATATTTTCCGCCGATGAAGGGGCGGATGTCGGCGAGGATCTCGCGACCCCGGTCACCGAGGAATACCAGGTTCCGGCAACCTTCACCGGCACCATCCGCAACATCACCATCGAGCTTCAACCGATCCTCCCCGCGGACCGGCCGGCCGTGGATGCAGTCGCCATCGACGGGCTGCAGCGACAGGCTGCGTTCGAGTGACGGCCCGTTCGGCGTAGCGCGATGCAAGCGATGCAGTGGATTCCCGGGGGCACCTTTCGGATGGGCGCTGACGGATCCTATCCAGAGGAAGCCCCTGTACATGCCGCGACCGTCAGCGGCTTCTGGATGGACGCGCACGCTGTCACCAACGCGGAGTTCGCTCCCTTCGTCCAGGCGACCGGCTATCGCACCGTCGCCGAGCGACCGCTCGACGCCACGCTGTACCCAGAAGCCCAGCCCGAGTTGCTCACGCCCGGCTCCGCGGTATTCGTCATGCCGACCGGCCGTGTTGATATGGGCAATATCCACAATCGC
>DATDIC010000276.1:0-16865 GCA_036521275.1 Acetobacteraceae bacterium | reverse complement strand
GCACCCAGTCGAACGGAGCCAGGTTGTCCAGCCCGGCATTGGTCACGAACAGCAGCTTCAGCCGCGGCGCGGCGCAGGGCATCAGGGCGCGGATCACGTCCTTGTCGCCGATCACCGCCTCGGCCGTCGGGATCGCAGCGGCAAAACCCGCCGGGCTGTCGGCGAAACTGACCTCGTGCCCGTCTCCGATGCTGCCGGCCCGGGCGGCGGCGGCCTGCCACATCGCGGCCGGAATGGCGAAATGCGGGTCATTGGGCGGGTTCTGGATATGGATGCGCATCCGACGCTGCTATGGGTCCCGGCGATGTTTGACAAGCCCGGCACCCGCCCGTAAACCCCGCGCCCACTGCCGGGAACGTGGACGGATCTGCGGGATCCGCGCCCGCCGCGCCTTCATGCGCGGCCTACCGGTGCAACAACAGCGCACGAAAGGTGCCATTCCTTCTCATGACCAAGCGCGCCGAAAGCAAGTACAAGATCAACCGCCGCCTCGGGGTGAACCTCTGGGGCCGGCCGAAATCCCCGATCAACAAGCGCGACTACGGTCCCGGCCAGCATGGCCAACGGCGCAAGAAGCCGTCGGACTACGGCGTCCAGCTCATGGCGAAGCAGAAGCTGCGCGGCTATTACGGGAACATCAGCGAGAAGCAGTTCCGCAAATATTACCAGGAAGCCGTCCGCCGGAAGGGCGACACGTCCGAGAACCTGATCGAGCTGCTGGAACGGCGCCTGGATGCGGTGATCTACCGCATGAAGTTCGCGATCACGCCATTCGCCTCGCGCCAGTTCGTGTCGCACGGGCATGTGCTGGTGAACGGCAAGCGGGTGAACATCCCGTCCTTCCTGGTGCAGGACAATGACAGCATCGAGGTGAAGGACCGCTCGAAGCAGTTGGCGTCGGTGCTGGATGCCTCGCAGAGCCCGGAGCGTGACGTGCCGGAATATCTGGAAGTGGACCACCGCGCGATGAAGGGCCGCTTTGCCCGCACGCCGAAGCTTTCGGACGTGCCATACCCAGTGCAGATGGAGCCCAATCTGGTCGTCGAATATTATTCGCGCTGAGCGGCCACCGGGGTGGGTGAGCGGGCCAGGCCCATAGGCGCGAACTTAACGCTGGAAGCGACGCCGACGCGTGTGATTCCAGACGCAGATGCAGGCAGCATCGGCGCATGGTCCGGGTGCCCTGAGTTTACGCTCGGCAGCAGCCTGGGCCGGGCTCACAGGCATTGCTCAGCTCTCCGATGTCGCGCTTCGGCGTCGACTGCGAGCAGCGGCGGACTGGCTTGGGCAGAAAGCCGTCGTTCTGCTCTCGCACAGTCTTAAGGTGGGCGCAGGACGTACGGCTCACGGCCAGATCAGGTGACAAAGTGATCAGATAGGCGGCCACGACATGCGGTAGGATTATCAAAGCCGACTGCATGTCGGCCCTTGCGTATCAAGCCGGTGGGTTATCCATGGTCTGAAGCAACTCGGTCAGCGTCTGCTCGCAGGTGCCCTTGTCCGGGCTGCTTGCGCGCAGCGCAGCGAGTGCATGGTCAATAGCTTTGTCCACGCGATGCCACTCCGCGGGCGCTCGCGGCTTTAATCCCGCCTCCGCGTCGTCCCAGGATTCTTCAAGGTCTTTGATCCTCGCCTTGGCGCTGTCGAGGTCGCCCTTGTCGACGAGGGCCTTTGTATCGGCAACGATCTTCCGAAACGAGGACAGGTCGCCGAGGTTGGACGACGCCGCTAGGACGCGGCTCGGCAGTAACGGTGCAGCAGCGGAGGATGCAAACAAAACGACTGCGGTGCGTCGCATAACGGGCATGGTGGTCTCCTTCGATGCATCGGGGGCGAGCCGGTCAGGCTTCACCGCTTTCGATTGAGCGCGGGCGATCGAAGCCAGTGACGCTGACCCAGGTTACGAGAGCAACGATGACAAGGAGGAAGGCGGCGCTGGTCGCGATCGTGCCGATTCCCAGCCCACCGTAGCTCTGCGACTGTGACAACAGGTCGCCTAGAGACGCGCCGAGTGGCCGCGTCAGGATGTAGGCGATCCAGAAGGTCAGCACGGGTCCTGCGCCGAGCCGGTAGGCGGCGTAGGTGACGGCGATGAGCAGTCCAAAAATCAGGACGCCGAGCGTGAAGCCCATCTGCAGGGCTTCGGTGGCGAGGTCGCCGGCGGCGGTGCCCAAGGCGAAAGTGAACAGGATCGCGAGCCAGTAGAAGGCCTCTCGCCGCCGGCTCACTATCGAATGGATGGAGAGAGTGCGTTCGATCGCGTACCAGATCGCGAAGGTGACGGCCAAGGCGATCGCAAAGACGACCGTACTGACATACAGGCTCACCTCGAGCTTGTCGGTCAGGAAGTCTGTGATCTGGGTGCCAACGACGCTTATCAAGACAACGGTGAGCCAGTAGCGCCACGGGATGTACTCGCTCGCAGTGAACTGAGCCGCGAGGGACGCGACCAGCAGTGTGAGCATCAAAGCGTCGGTCGCCAGCGTTCCGAGCCCGACATGCACCGCCAGATAGTCGGCGCCAGTCTCGCCCACGGTCGTCGAGAGGATCTTAATGATCCAGAAAGCGAGCGTGATTTCGGGAACCTTATTCCCCATGGCCGTCAATGCGGCATGTCGGGCTGTCACCATCTGTCCCTCCGAGCGCGTGCCGGCGTCATCGCTACTTGGGTGCAGATTGGATCGAGGTGGATCGAAGCTTGGGATTTCCCAATCTGGATGGGTCGAGGTGGATTTCGTCTCCGCTCGCGGCTAAAAATGGTGGTCGGCGTGAACGCGCAGTCCTGGCGGTCTCGCTAGAGCAATATCAGCCTGACTGGAATCGCGGAGCGATCTTAGGCTGATGAAATTGCTCGCGAAATATGAGCTGGAGCGGGTTCACTCTGGGTGAAACCTTTCTAGGGCGGCGGGCGTCGGCAGTTGACATCGTCTGCTCGATCGGCGCGCCGCACATTGGCGAAAATCATAGTTCGCGCAAACTTGGCCCACACCGGGTCGAGTCACTTTTCCGCAGTGCGCAAGTGGAGCATTGCATGACGATCGATACTCGAACCCTGAGCAAGGCGCCGGCGGTGACGCTGGGGTTCTGGCTCATCAAGATTTTCGCCACGACCATCGGCGAAACCGGGGGCGATACAATCACCATGACCCTCGACTGGGGCTATCTCGCCGGAACAGCGCTGTTCACGGCGGGGCGGGTCGGGCTGATCGTCGCGCACATTCGGGTGCGCACCTTCAACGCTTGGCTCTACTGGGCGACGATAGTCGCCTCGACGACGTTCGGGACCACGATGGCGGACTTCGCCGACCGTTCGCTCGGCATCGGCTACACCGGCGGATCAACGCTCCTCGCGGCGTGCCTGCTGGCGGTGCTCGGGCTTTGGTATCGGTCGGAGGGTACCGTTTCGGTCAACACGGTCTCTACGTCGCGGGTCGAGGCGTTCTACTGGGCGACGATCACCTTCTCGCAGACGCTCGGCACCGCGCTCGGCGATTGGGTCGCCGACACCGGCGGGCTCGGCTACGGCGGCGGCGCCTTGGTGTTCGGCGCCGCGCTCGCGGCATTGGCGGCGGTCTACTATCGGACACAGATCTCGCGGGTCGCGCTGTTCTGGGCCGCCTTCGTGTTGACCCGGCCACTCGGCGCCACGATGGGCGACTTCTTGGACAAGCCCGTCGACCATGGCGGAATGGCGCTCAGCCGCCCCCTCGCTTCCCTGATGCTCGCGGTTACGATCGTGGCCCTTGTGCTCCTTATCCCGCAGCGTCCGGGTCGGCATCCCGGTGCGGCGCGCCACGCTTATGCGGATTGAGCGCCACCGTTGGGGATCCGAATCGCCCTGGCACATCACCGCCAAGGTCGGCACGAGCATAGTCGTCGCCAGCGAACGGCATGGCGCCGGCGTGGAGATGAATGGAGCAATCGGGATGCGAAGAAGTGTGATGGTCTTGGCGGCACTGACCGGTCTGACGCTAGCGAGCGTTGCCGGGACGGCGAGCGCCGCCGGGCAGGGTGGGATCGATCCAGAGGCAGCCGCCGTCGCGAGCATAAAGGTGTCGCTTACTCAGGCGATCGCGACAGCGGAGCAGCAAACGGGCGGCAAGGCCTACGATGCAGGCGTCGACGCAGACCATGGCAAGAATCGGATCGTGGTGGAGACGAACGGGCCGAAGGGTGTGCAGACTGTGATCATCGATGCCAACACCGGCAAGGTCATCGGCCAGCACCAAGGGGGCGTTCAGGACTGAGGTGGACGGGGCAGAGTTCGGCGACCTCGCCCTGCGCCCGCCTTTTGGGGGACGACGATGAAGCTGCTGGTAATCGAAGACGATGCGGAGACTTCGGCTTACGTCGCGCGGGGCTTGCGCGAACAAGGCCATACGGTCGATGTCGCTGAGAGCGGCCAAGACGGCCTGTTCCTGGCCACCGCGGCGGAGCATGACGTGCTGATCGTCGACCGCATGCTGCCAGGATTGGATGGGATCGGTCTGGTGCAGGCACTGCGCAGTACAGGCGTGCGCGCACCGATTCTGTTCCTGACGGCGCTCGGCGGCGTGGGCGACCGGGTTCGCGGTCTCGATGCTGGCGGCGACGACTACCTCGTCAAGCCGTTCGCGTTCGCGGAGCTCCTGGCGCGGGTAAATGCACTCGCTCGCCGTCCACCGCTGAACGATTCACCGACCCAGCTTTGCGCCGGCGATCTCGCGATGGACCTGCTCAAGCGCACTGTCACCCGCGCTGGCCGTCCCGTGGACTTGCAACCTCGCGAGTTCCAGCTGCTGGAGCATCTGTTGCGGAATAAAGACCGAGTGGTAACCCGGACTATGTTGCTCGAGGCAGTCTGGGATTTCCACTTCGATCCCAGGACGAACATCGTGGAGACGCACATAAGCCGTCTCCGCTCCAAGATTTCGGGCGGCGACGGAACGGAGCTGATCCATACCCTGCGCGGCTCCGGGTATGTGCTGCGTAGTCCGACGTGAAATTATGGGCTCTAAGGCGCGTCACGCGCACAGCAACATTTCGCTTCGCGGCTCTCTACGTTGCCCTGTTCGCCGCGTCGGCCTGCATGCTGGGTATTGCCGTCCTGATCGCCGCGCGAACGGCACTGCAGCAGCAGGTTCAGGCAAGGATCGACTCTGAACTGAGTTTCCTGGGCCGCGAATACAGCCAGGGGGGGCTCGATCACCTCCTGGATCTCGTGCGCACCCGCGGGCGCGGGGCGAGTGCCCTCGACTATCTCGTCCAGGCGCGTGATGGGCGGCACTTGGCCGGCGAGATGCCGACCATTGCCGGATTGCGCCCGGGCTGGATGGAGATCGTGGTGGCTGAGACGACCGAGGATGGCGGCCGCCCGGAGCGGGACATGGCGCGAGTCGTCGCGCTCGATGGCGGAGCTCTGCTGGCCGTGGGGACCGATCTGGGTCAGCTCGGCGACGTCGAGGAGGCGGTCGTCACGGCATTCGCCTGGACCGTTTCCCTCGCGGCCTTGCTTGGGATCGGCGGTGGCGTCTGGCTGAGCCGGGCGTTCCTGCGCCGGGTAGACGCGATAGCGCGCACGGCGGAAGGAATCATTGCGGGCGATTTGACCCGGCGCGTGCCGACCGGCGGCACGGGGGACGACCTCGACCGCCTGGCGGCTACATTGAACCGCATGCTCGACCGGATCGCCACGTTGATGGAGAGCCTGCACCAGGTCAGCAGCGATGTTGCCCACGACCTCCGAACACCGCTCACACGACTCTATCAGCGGCTGGAGGAGGCTCGCGCTAGTGCCAGCACGATCACTGACTACGAGGCGGCTGTCGATTCTGCGGTAGCGGAAGCAGACGGACTGTTGCAAACTTTTGCCTCGTTGCTGCGCATCGCGCAGGTCGAAGGAGCTTCACCGACTGCTGGATTCACGGCGGTTGATCTCAGCGCTCTGGCCGAAACGGTGGCCGATGCCTATCAGCTGGACATCGAGGCGCAGGGGTATCGCCTCGCTACCGCGATCGATTCCGATATCACAATCCGGGGCGACCGGGAGCTGCTCACGCAAGCGTTTGCCAACGTCGTGGAGAATGCGTTGCGGCATACCCCGCCGGGCACCCTGATCCGGATCGAGCTTCACGCGCGGGCGAACGGCGGCTCGTGCATTTCCGTGAGCGACAACGGGCCCGGCGTCAGCGCGGACGATCTGCCGAAGCTGGTCCTGCGCTTCTACCGCGGCGAACACAGCCGAACGACGCCGGGCAGCGGGCTCGGCCTATCGCTGGCGCATGCTGTTGCCGAGCTGCACGGCGCATGTTTGGAGATCGGTTCTCTCAATCCGGGATTACGAGTGCAGTTCGTGTTCCCAGCGTTTTCCGCGCAATGACTGGGACTTCCGCAAGATGCATCAGGCGTCCGCTTCGGACCGAGGCATGCCGCTCGCTCATGTCGACGAATGGCCGCTATCGGGTTTTCTCTCGGTGTGCGCCGAGATGTCCAACTCGGATCGGTTACCGACGTAGCCCCTGACACTCTGTAAGAACGGGCATTTGCCAGCCGATCGGCAATGTAAATCGGCAATGTAAGCGGAGGCCGGGCGCATTACTGTAAGTTCGCGCCTATGCGGGCCAGCCCCCGGGCCAGCCCCTCACCCGCCGCCTTCCATGCGCACGCCGGGGTGAAAATAAGCGTACACCCGGCGCGCAATCTCCCGGTTGATCCCCGGTGCTGCCTCCAGGTCCGTCAACCCGGCCATCCGCACCCCCCGCGCGGAGCCGAAATGGTTCAGCAGCGCCCGTTTCCGCGCCGCCCCGATGCCCGGCACCTCGTCCAGCTCGCTGCGGGTCAGCGTCTTCGACCGCCCGGCCCGATGCGTGGTAATCGCGAACCGGTGCGCCTCATCGCGCAGGCGCTGCAAGAAATACAGCACCGGGTCGCGCGGCGGCAGTTGGAACGGAGCAATCCATTCCATATGAAACCACTCGCGCCCGGCGTCGCGGTCGGGTCCCTTGGCGATCGCGACGATCGGCACGTCGTTCACGCCCAGCTCCGCCAACACGTCGCGCACGGCTGAAAGCTGGCCGGCGCCCCCGTCGATCAGCAACAGGTCGGGCCATGCCGGCCGTTCGCCCTCCGCCTGCTCACGCAGAGCGCGTCCGAAACGCCGCTGCAAGACCTCCCGCATCATTGCGAAATCATCTCCCGGCGCCACCGGGCCGCGAATAGCGAACTTCCGATACGCCGATTTCGCGAACCCCTCCGGCCCGGCCACGATCATCACGCCGTACGGATTGGTGCCCATGATGTGGCTGTTGTCGTACACCTCGATCCGTTCGGGGCGCGCGGGCAGATGGAACAACTGCGCCACGGCTTCCAGAAGCTTCGCCTGGCCCGCCGATTCCGCCAGCTTCCGCTCCAGCGCCTCGCGCGCATTCACCTCCGCATGTTGCATCACGGCGTGTTTCTCGCCCCGCTGCGGCACGCTGATCTCCACCTTGCGCCCGGCCTTCAGCGTGAGCGCCTCGGCGACCAGTTCCTGTTCCGGCAAGGCGTGGCTCGCCAGCACGCAAGGCGGCGGCGGCTTGTCGTCGTAGAATTGGGCGATGAACGCGGCCAGCACCTCGCCCGCCTCCTGCTGGCGCGCATGGCTGGGAAAGAACGCCCGATTGCCGTTGTTGCGGCCGCCGCGGAAAAAAAACACCTGCACGCAGGTTTGCCCGGCGATCTGCCATGCCGCGATCACGTCCGCGTCCTGCAGGCTGGCCGGGTTGATCACGCCAGTGCCCTGCACATGGGTCAACCCGCGGATGCGGTCGCGCACCGCCGCCGCACGCTCGAACTCCAGCGCCGCGGCGGCCTGCTCCATCTCCGCCGCCAACTCCTGCTGCACGCTGGCCGATTTGCCAGCCAGGAAGGACTTGGCCTGCTGCACCAGCCGACCGTAATCCGCCTCCTCGATGCGTCCGACGCAGGGTGCCGAGCAGCGGCGGATCTGGTACAGCAGGCATGGCCGCGAGCGGTTGGCGAACACCGTGTCCTGGCACGACCGCAGCAGAAACACGCGCTGCATCGCCGTAACCGTCTGGTTCACCGCCCACGCCGAGGCAAACGGCCCCCAATAGCTACCCTTGCGAAGCTGTGCACCGCGATGCTTGGCGATCTGCGGAAACGGATGGTCCTCGGTCAGCATCAGCCACGGGTAGGACTTGTCATCACGCAGCACGATGTTGAAGCGCGGCTTCAGCCGCTTGATCAGGTTGGCTTCAAGAAGAAGGGCTTCCGCCTCGGTGTGCGTGGTGACGATCTCCATCGTCACCGTCTCGTTCACCATCCGCCGCAGGCGCTCCGGCAGCCGCGCCGGCTGGGTGTACGCCGTCACCCGCTTCTTCAGGCTGCGTGCCTTGCCGACATACAGAGCGTCGCCCTTGGCATCCAGCATCCGATAGACGCCCGGGTTGGTGGGCATGGTGACCAGCGCCGCCTCGATCGCGGCAACCCCGGTCACTGCGGGCACGGAGCCAGGCTCAGTCATAAGGGCGGGCAGTCTGCTTCAAGATTGTCCACGGAATCTGTGGATAAGTCTGTGGGCATACATGATCGCAATTTCGTGACCACGGCCTTTCGCCTGGGCTCTCGTTGGTTTGCCCAATCTGTAGGCACCTGGGCAACCTATTGATTTCTCTTGATTCCTATTCACGTGAGTGTCACAGACTTAGAACAATCCGCCATCCTGTTGTTGTTGCAGCCGGGTTGGCTCATCGCGTGGACAAATCGGCCTGCCGCCGTTCCACCTCGACGCCGGCCGATACCGCATCCGCGAATACGTCCAGCTTTTCCACCCGGATGCGCGCAAGGTGGACCCGACGATCTTCCAGGCAGGTTTCGGCAATCCGCTCGGCCAGGGTCTCCACCAGGCGAACGTGGCCGCCCTCGATAATGGCACGGATCCGATTGGCAACTGCCTCATAATCGACCACCCGCACCAGCAGGTCGGCGCCGACACCCGGGCGGGACTGGCTGCCCGCACCGTCATCCTCCACGCCCAGATCGACATTGATGCGCACGCGCTGCCGGGCCGTCCGCTCGTGCGGGTGAACCCCGATGCTCGCCCGCAGCACAAGGTCGCGGATGAACACATGGCGCAGCCGGGCGGCGGCACTGGCGACACGAAAGGTTTCCATCCGGCTACTCCTCCTCGCGCGGCGCCAGCCGCCCCGATTTCCATTGCAGATGCTGTCCGCCATCCAGCGCCAGCATCTGGCCGGTCATTGCCGGCAGCGACAGGATGGCCAAGACCGCCCGGCCGACTTCCTCCGGCGAGGTGCCGCGGCCCAGCGGCACCGACGCGTATTGCTGCGCGAACTGTTCCGGCGTCTGCCGCGTATTGGGCAGGGCAGGCCCAGGTCCGATCCCATTCACGCGGATGCGCGGCGCAAGCGCCAGTGCCATCGCCTGCGTGAGCCCCCACAGGCCCACCTTGGACAATGTGTAGGAAATGAAGTGCGGCGTGATCGACCATACCCGCTGGTCCAGCAGGTTGATCACCACCCCTTCCGCCTCCGCTGGCAGATCGCCGGCGAAGCGCTGAATCAGCACGAAGGGCGCGCGCAGGTTCGGCTCCATGTGGGCGTCCCAGGAGGCGCGGGTAGCATCACGCCATTCATCACGCTCGAAAGTGCTGGCGTTGTTCACCAGCACCCCGATCGGCCCGAGCGCAGCGGCGGCGGCCGGCAGCAGCCGCTCGACCTCCGGTTCGATCATCAGGTCGGCCTGGAACACTGCGGCGCAGCGCCCGCCCAGGCGGATCTCGGCGGCGAGTTCCTGCGCCGCGTCGACGTTGTGTCGGCAATGTACCGCGATATCGAAACCCGCCCCAGCCAGTGCCAATGCGATCGCGCGCCCAAGCCGCTGTGCGGCGCCGGTCACCAGCGCGGCACGAGGAATCGGGGCAGGGATCGGCAGATTCATCACGCAGCCTGTAACGCCGTCCGCGACCAAGGGCAAAACCACGCAACCCGGGCCGCGTGAATTCGTTCCCGCCTCGGCAATTTCAACCGAACGAGGATGGCGATGCGCGGATTTCTGGCATGCGGCGTTGCTTTGGGAATGGCGGTCGGCGTGGCGGGGTGCGTGCCTACGCCCGGCCCGGGCAGTTACGCCGCGTATGGCTCATATCATCAGCAACGCGCGGAGCAGCACGCCGTCGCGGCACAGCAGGCGCAGGCCGCAGCCAATACCCAGGCCGCTTATGGCAATTATGCTGGCGCGTCGGCTGCGCAGGCGGCGGCAGATCGACAGGCGCAGGCTGCCCATGCCCAGCAATTCCAGGCCAATAAGGATCAGTTCTTGAGCGGATTCTAGCGCGGACGCCTGCACCGGGGGGGGTTAAGCGCCCAATGCTTCGGCCGCTGCTTCCCGGATAAGCACGGTATGCCGGTGCAGGCCACAAGATCACGCTATCCCATCACGGCCGCGACCGCGTCCGGAAGCGATGCCATATCGAGCACCCGGCGAGAGGCAATAGCTGGATCGTGGCCAGTGCGGTCGCGGTCCACCCAGACCCGGGCGATGCCGAGGCGGTATGCCGGCTCGATATCGTGGAACCAGCTTGTCGCAGCATGCAGCCAATTTTCACGCGCAACGCCGGATCGCTCCGCGAACCGATTGAAGTGGCCGAGATCGGGCTTGTGGCTGGCGACCTGCTCCGCAGTCACCACCAGGTCCGGCTGCAAGTCAGGGTGGCGCGCGAGGGTTTCGGCGAACAGATCGTCGTCGCAGTTGGTCAGCACGCCAATTTTCCAGCCGGCGGCGCGCAGCGCATCCAGCCCGGCCAGTGAATCTGGAAAGAGCGGCTGTTCGCCCCAGTGGCGGGCCAGCAGGTCCGCCTCGGATGTCGGAAGCTGCAGACCGAGTTTCGCGGCCGCGTGGGCAGTGCCGGTGGTCAGCACGTCACGATAGGCGCGATGCGGCTTGTCAGCCTCCAGCTTCCGTTCGAAAGCATGATAGGCTTCGATCAGCGCATCCGCCCGGTCGCCGGCGGCCGGCGCCAGGATGGCGCGAAACCCCGTGTGCCAGTCGATCAGCGTGCCGAAACAATCGAATGTCACCCAGCGATCCATCTATCCACTCCCCCCATTCGGCCCATTCCATCGGCATGTGTGGTCAGTGCCGCATGGGATACGATGTCGGCCGGGACGTTCAGGGCCCGCGCCGCCGGCGCGGTCCGCCGCGCCGCTTCGTGGGATCGTATCCGCCCCCACCCGGACCCAGTGGTTCCGGGGTGCGATCCCGCCGCGGACGCAGCGTGGCGCTCGCCATCGGTGGCGGTTCCAGCCCCAGTTCCAGCGCCTCCAGCCGGCGAATTTCGTCGCGCAGTCGGGCGGCTTCCTCGAATTCCAGGTCGGCCGCGGCAGCACGCATGCGCTTTTCCAGCTCGGCGATCGAGGCCTTCAGATCCTTGCCGACGAACTCCGCCGGTCCGGCATCCGCCACAGGAGCAACCGTGACGTAATCCTGCTCGAACACCGACGCCAGCACGTTGCCGATCTGCTTCTTCACCGATTGCGGCGTGATGCCATGCGACTCGTTCCAGTCGCGCTGCTTGTTGCGCCGCCGCTCGGTCTCCTCCATCGCCCGGCGAAGACTGTCCGTCATCGTGTCGGCGTACAAAATCACGCGCCCATCGATATTGCGCGCGGCCCGCCCGATCGTCTGGATGAGCGAGGTCGTGGAGCGCAGAAACCCCTCCTTGTCGGCGTCCAGGATCGCCACCAGCATGCATTCGGGAATATCCAGCCCCTCCCGCAGCAGGTTGATTCCCACCAGCACATCCACCACGCCCAGCCGCAGGTCGCGAATGATCTCGATCCGCTCCAGCGTATCGATGTCGGAGTGCAGGTAGCGCACCTTCACGCCGTGCTCGGTCATGTACTCGGTCAGGTCCTCCGCCATGCGCTTCGTCAGCGTGGTGACGAGAACACGCCCGCCACGTGACGCGATGGTGCGGCATTCCGCCAGCAGGTCGTCCACCTGGCGTTCCACCGGGCGTACCTCGACCATCGGATCGATCAGGCCGGTGGGCCGGATCACCTGTTCGGCGAACACGCCAGCGGTGCGTTCCATCTCCCACGGCCCTGGTGTGGCAGAGACGAACATGGTCTGTGGCCGATAGGTCTCCCATTCCTCGAATTTCAGCGGCCGGTTATCGACGCAGGACGGAAGCCGGAACCCGAACTCCGCCAGGATCGACTTGCGGGCGTAATCGCCACGGAACATGCCGCCGAGCTGCGGCACCGTCACATGCGATTCGTCCACGATCAGCAGCGCGTTTTCCGGCAGGTATTCAAACAGCGTGGGCGGCGGGTCCCCGGGCCGGCGGCCGGTCAGGTAGCGGGAGTAGTTTTCGATCCCTTTGCAGGACCCGGTGGTTTCCATCATTTCGATGTCGAAGGTGGTGCGCTGCTGCAGCCGCTCCGCTTCCAGCAGCTTGCCCCCGGCCGTCAGCTCGTCCAGCCGTTGCTTCAGCTCCTTCTTGATGTCGATGACCGCCTGGTGCAGCGTCGGGCGTGGCGTGACATAGTGGCTGTTGGCATACACCGTCACAGCTTCCATGGCGGTGGTTTTTTCGCCGGTCAACGGGTCGAATTCGTGAATGGCTTCGATCTCGTCGCCGAACAGGCTGATGCGCCACGCACGGTCCTCGTAATGGCTGGGGAAAATATCCACCGTCTCTCCACGCAGCCGGAACGTGCCGCGCTGGAACGCCTGGTCGTTGCGGCGATATTGCAGCTCCACCAACGCCTTCGCCAGCTTGTCGCGATCGATGCGGCCGCCGGTTTCCAGCTTCACCACCATCCGTGCATAAGTCTCGACCGAGCCGATGCCGTAGATGCAGGACACCGACGCCACGATCACCACATCGTTGCGCTCCAGCAGCGACTGCGTCGCGGAATGGCGCATGCGGTCGATCTGCTCGTTGATCTGCGCGTCTTTTTCTATGTAGGTGTCGGTGCGGGGAACATATGCTTCCGGCTGATAGTAGTCGTAGTATGAAACGAAATACTCCACCGCATTGTCGGGAAAGAACCCCTTCATCTCCCCATAGAGCTGCGCTGCCAGCGTCTTGTTCGGCGCCAGGATCAAGGTGGGCTTCTGCACCGCCTCGATCACCTTCGCCATGGTGAAGGTCTTGCCCGAGCCGGTCACGCCCAACAGGACCTGATCGCGTTCCTGGCCTTCCACCCCTCGCACCAGTTCGGCGATGGCGGTCGGCTGATCACCCGACGGCTGGTAATCCGAAACAGTGCGCAGCCGTCTTGTGTTGGGCTTGGCCGGCTGCTTCTGCGGGATGAACAGGACCGGGGCGGGCGGGCGGAGCAGGGTCTGGGACATCGCCCTCCTGAGATGGCCCAACACCGCCCCGAAGTCGAGGCCGGCGACCCCGTCGAACCGGCGGAACCGCGATCGGCCAGCCGCGTTCCAGGTTGCCAAGATCATCACAATGTCACCGAACGTCCCGCGCGCAACCAGAGGCCGTGAGCGACTCCACGCCTCCTACCAGCGGGTGCGGGAGCGTTCGGTCGCGCTCCACCAGCGGTTCAAGCCGAAGCGGCTGCGCGCGCCCTCCCTGGATTGGACAAATTTCCTGATTGCCGACGTGCGTGGCGCGCTCGGCCCCTACGTCGTGGTCTATCTGGCCGCCGACCAGCACTGGCCGTTAGCGGCCCTGGGGCTCGTCACGACACTGGGCGGCTGGTTGGGAATGGCCGCACAGACACCCATCGGGGCCTGGCTCGATCACACCAATCGCAAGCGCGCCATGCTCCTCGCCGCCTTGGCACTGTTGTCGGTCGGCGCCGTGATCATCGCGCTGCTGCCGAAGTTCTGGCCGGTGGTGTTCGCTAATGGCCTGATGCAGATCGTCAGCGGCGTCTTCGAACCGGCTGTCGCCGCGCTCACCGTCGGCTTGTGCGCTCGCAATGCTCTCACCCGGCGAATGGGTCGCAACGCTGCATGGTCGCGCGCCGGCAACATCGCCGTCGCCGTCGCTTCGGGCCTTATGGCCTGGGCTTTTTCGCCGCGCGCGGTCTTTCTGCAGGTTCCCTTTATCGCCGCGCTGACAACCGTGGCGGTACTCACCATCCCCTATGACCAGGTGAACCTGCGCCGCGCCCGCGGATTGCAGGAAAAGGACGAGAAAGCCGGGCCCGTCGGTTGGTTCGGGCTATTCCGGTCGCGGCCAATGCTGGTGTTCGGTGCGTGCAGCCTGCTGTACGAACTGGCCGATGCTCCACTGCTGACACTGGTTGGCCAGCAGATCGGTGTCGAGCATCAGGGCATGGGAACGATCGTCACCTCGGCATTCATCGTCTCGGCACAGCTTGGGATGCTGCTATCGTCGATCGTCGTTGGCCGGCGTGCGGATGCCTGGGGTTTTCGCTGGCTGCTGGCCGTGGGCTTTGCGCTGCTGCCCGTGCAGGCAATACTCACTCTTCTCTGGCATAAGGCCTATTGGCTGACCGGCGTGCAATTCGTTGGCGGTATCAGCAGCGGTCTGTTCGCCGCGCTGACGCCGCTGTGGCTGGCGGACGCCACCAGCGGTACCGGGCGCTACAACCTGGCGCAGGGTGCAATGGGGACGCTTCGCGCGCTTGGCGTGACGTCCAGCGGCCTGCTGAGCGAGGTGCTCGTGGCGCGACTGGGATACAACGCTGCTTATCTTGGCTGCGCGATGGTAGGAGGACTTACGCTCGCGCTATTATGGTTTGCGCTCCCGGATCCGGCCAGCCGCTCGTCCGATGAGAAGCACGAGATTGTGACGAGGCCCGAGACGTGAATATCCGCGGGCTCGGGTTAAACACTTATCCTCCATGGTCAGCGGAGCACGACGGTTGAACGTACTGATGGTTCAGGTCCCGTTTGGCGCGGGTGTAGCGGTGTTGCATCTGCTTGCTCGCGGCGGCTTGGGACGCGCCACCGGAACCAGACGTTGTCCGTGCTGTTCGGAATCGCTCCCGGCAGATACCTGCGCCTGCTTGTTCTGCGGATGGGGCCGCATGGAGGCGGCGGTACCGACGCGGAACGCCTTGCGCTGGGATCAGTGAAGCGAAAGCCCGGCCGCGCGAAACAGGCGGGGCATCAGCGCCCCGCCAGCGTCGAACGCCCCGTTACATGCTGCCGCCGGATGGCGTGAAGTTGTGCCCCTGCTGGGCGGCTTGCAGGCTTTGATCGTTCAATCGTGCCACATCGCCGTTCTGGGCGTCGGGGTTGGCGTTGCTGACGCCGCGGCCGCGCGAGTGGTGCGCAGCGGTACGAGTCTCATGCGCCATCCCGGTGCGGCTCTTCATATGCATCGAGGACTGGCTCGTGCTGCTGGTGCCCCCGGCATTATTCGTCTGCCCGGTGGTCATCGACGACCCAGCGCTGGCGCCGCCAGCCTGACTGTTTCCGCCCGGAGCGTTGGCGTTCGCCGCGCCGGTATTGCCGGTCGGGCCAGTAGCCGTGGTCCCGGTGCCCGACGTCGCGTTGCCGCCGCCGCTGTTGGCGTTGTTCTGCGCCAGGGCCGGGACAGCTCCTGCCATGGCAAGCCCCAGCGACAGCGCGCCAACTGTGCTCATTATCCGTCCTGCGGTCATCCGATCTCTCCTGTTCCAACGGCCGGCATCCCGCGTGCCACGCCGATAAAGCAGCGAACGCCCGTGCCGACCCTTTGTTGCAGGTGGGGTTCCGACCGCATCCGCAGCGTTCACAAACGGGCGACAGTTGCAGCGCGCCCGATTAGCCGGGACAACCATGGCATGAACCGGAGCGAATACCGTGGACAACCCTGCTGAAGCCGCCGTCCAGCAAGCCATGCGCAACAGCGCCTATGATCGTGCCCTTGCCGTACTGCGTGCCGGTCACGACCAGATGGTGGCCGATCTCATCCGGCTAACTGAAATTCCCGCCCCACCGTTCCACGAGGCCGAACGGGCGCGCGCCTTTCGCGACATGGCGGAAGCGGTCGGACTTTCCGACGTCACGATCGATGGCGCCGGCAACGTTACCGGGCTCCGGCGGGGGACCGGTAGCGGGCTGGTTTGCGTGGCCGCGCACCTCGATACGGTATTCCCGGCCGGCACCGACGTGACCGTGCGCCGGGAGGGCACGCGGCTGATGGCCCCTGGTATCGGGGACGACACGCGCAGCCTTGCGGTGCTACTGGCCTGGCTTCGGGCAATGGATGAAGCTGCCATCCGCACCCGCGCGGACCTCCTGTTCGTGGCCGATGTCGGAGAGGAAGGCCCGGGCGACCTGCGCGGCATGCGGCACCTGTTCCAGCAGGGTCCCTATGCCGGTCGGATCGACGCGTTCATTACGGTCGACAGCCCCGACATGGACCACATCGTGACCGGGGGCGTCGGCTCCAAGCGCTACCGGGTGTCCTTCCGCGGGCCTGGCGGCCACAGCTATGGCGCGTTCGGCCAGGTGAACCCGATGTACGCCATGGCTGATGCCATCCAGCGGCTGGCCAGGCTGGTGGTCCCTTCCTCGCCGCGGACGACCTACAGCGCCGGCGTAACCGGTGGGGGTACCTCGATCAATTCCATCCCGAACCTGGTCTGGACGGAATTCGACCTGCGCTCCGAATCAGCGAGCGAGTTGGCGCGGCTGGAACAGCAGTTTCTCAACCTGGTTGGGGCAGCAGTGGATAGCGAAAACGCGGCCCGCGCCACTCGCAACGGCGCCATAGTTTATGAAGCAAAGAAAATCGGCGACCGTCCGGCGGGCCACACGGATGACACGGCCTTGCTGCCCCAGCTTGCCCGCGCGGCGTTGCGGGCGCACGGATTCAATCCCAGCTTCGAGTATTCCTCGACCGACGCCAATATCGCCATGAGCCTGCAAATCCCGGC
>DATDIC010000275.1:0-4595 GCA_036521275.1 Acetobacteraceae bacterium | reverse complement strand
GACGATGAGTAACAGCGGCAGATACAGAACACTGGCTTTGAGCAGGGCGCGGGCGTAGGGGCGCGATTCGGCGAACGAGGGCGCTTTGAGGATCTTCGCGAAGCGGATGGTATAGGCGAGATAGCCGATGCCGAGGATGAGGGCGGCGACGGCGTAGACGCGGCCGGAGATGCCGAAGTACCAGGGCAGCAGCGAGACCGGAATCATGATGACGGCGTAGACGAGGGCTTCGACGACGGTGGACCAGCCGTCGGGCTGGACGACGGGCAGCATGCGAATGCCGGCGCGGCCGTAGTCCTCGCGGTAGAGCCAGGCGATGGCCATGAAGTGCGGAAACTGCCAGACGAAGAGGATGGCGAAGAGGGCGACGGCGGGCCACTCGATGCGGCCGCGCGCGGCGGTCCAGCCGAGCAGCGGACCCATGGCTCCGGGAAATGCGCCGATGAAGGTGGCGAGGGTGCTGCGGTATTTGAGCGGGGTGTAGACCGCGACGTAGGTGAAGACGGTGAGCAGGCCAAGGATGACGGTGACCGGGTTGGTGAAGCGCAGCAGCAGGAGTGAGCCCACGGTGACGGCGGCGAAGGCGACCAGCAAGCCGTGGGGGAGGCTGATGCGTCCGGTGGCGAGCGGCCGGCCGGCTGTTCGGACCATGCGGGCGTCCGATTTGCGCTCGAGGACTTCATTGAGCGCGGCGGCGCCGGCGGAGATGAGGGCGATGCCGGCGAGAGTTTCCAGCAGACCGATATGGAAGCTGGGGATGGCGGAGCGCACCGAGCCCAGGTAGAAGCCAGCCCAGGCGGTGATGACGACCAGCGCGGTGACCCGGGCCTTGAAGAGCTCCATATAGTCAGAGAGCAGGTTGGGGGCAGCTTTGGCGCGGCGGTGTGGATGAGGCTTCGGAACCGACTCCGGGGCGAGGATCGCGACGTCTGCGTCGGGAGGGGCGGGGACACCGGCCTGTGCAGTGCTTAGCGGCACGGCAGACTCGCGGCTGAGATTCGGGATTGCTGCATGAGCAAGAGGGGCGTGGGCTTGCGGGGACCGGAGTTGGTCAGCGTGGCGTACGCCTGTCTGGATGATACCAAGTTGACGTCATTTTGATACCTCAGAGGCGCCAGATAGCAGTTCGGCCTACTCCCAGGTGGTGTACTTCTTCGCCCATTCGCTCTTGGGATATCTGGTCTGCACGATGACGAAGAGGCGATGGTTCAGGTCCGGAGTGGCCTTGGTCCGGCAGCCGTTGCGCACAGCGCGTTCGGCGAATCCGAGCAGCGTGATGTTTCGTGGGTCGGCTGGATGCTGCTTCTGCCAGTCGAGCGCGGCGGCGGCGAAGTAGTCCGATGAGCAGGGCGTGGTGCGCAGCGCGGCGATCTCGCGATCGGCAACGGCGCGGTCTGCGGCGGTAAGGAAGGGTGGATCGGGGAGCGCGGCGCGTGCCGGTGGCTGCGTGCCGAAGAAGGTGGCAGGCGTGCCGCCCGGATTGTCTGACGTGGACGGCTTTGCGTCGGTGCTGACGGCCCACCAGTTGAGGCGGTATTCCGAATACCCGGCGAAGCCATCGTTGCGCTCCATGCCATCGCTGACCAGCGGCGCATTGGATGGGAAGCGCATGAGCGCGAGCAGGCTGGCGACGTGGCGGTCGCTCGGGGTGGCGGCGTTGTCGTAATCATCCAGCCACGGCTTCCATGCGGGATAGCAGCCGGTGAGGATGGGCGACATGCGTTTCGCTACGTCAGGTTGATGGAGCAGGACGGCGCGGGTCCAGGTGGATTGCGCGATCTGGAAGCTGAGATTGCGGGGGAGCGATTTGTTTTCGGCTGCTTCGGCGAGCAGCGTGAGGGGCATGCGGATATTGAGGATGGTGGCGGCGTCGGGATTGAAGAGCAGGGTGGTGGATTGCGAGCCGTTGACGCCGCAGAGATCAGTTGTGGACTTCGTGTCGGGGGCGTCGGGGTAGCCGGAGTCCATGGTCGTGACGCCGGCGGGAAGCGCGGCAGCGGAGTGCAGAAAAGCGGCGAGAGTGGGCGAGGCGCGCAGGTTCAGCAACTTGAAGAGGTTGATGGTGGAACGTTGCGGGACGTGGAGAAGCGATGGCTCGATGGCGGCGAGATCGCTGCGCATGGCGGCGCCGTCCGGCATCAGGCGCAGGCGGTTATAGGTGGCGGCTGTCCAAGCTGGAGAAATGTGGTCGGGTGACGTCTGGGGCACTGTTGCGGCGGCCTGAATCAACTCGGGCGCTGCAGCGTCGCCGGGGTTGGTGTTGGCCATGGCGGCGATGAGCCATGGCGCTGCGTGAGTTGCGTGCCATTGGGCGAGGGCTTGGGCCGCGGACTGCGCGCGCTGCTGCTGAGCTTTGGCAGGATCGGGCGTCTGGTCGGACCAGTCCGTTTTCTGGACCGGCGCGGGGGCACGCATGGTTTGCATCCAGGCGAAGAGCGGGGGAGCAGACTCTAAATTTGTATCCGATGCGGTTGCGTTTGGGGAATCAGGTGGATAGAGGTAGTAGCGCAGGTCGATGAGGGCCTGCTGGAAGCGGCCCGGAGTCTGCGGACGATCGGGCGCGGTGAGGCGCGTGACCAGGACGTCGGCCTGCGCGGCGGGGTCGAGGCGGAGGTTGACGAAGTCGAGCAAACCGGCGGCGTCGGCATGGTATGGCTGCATGGCTGGGTCGGCGAGGATGGCTTTGAGTGCGTCCCGGGCTTCGGCGAGGCGCTCGGGACGCTTCTGCTTGACGAGTTCGGCATAGGCGCGCTGGGCTTTGGCGCGATCTTCGCTGTAGGGTGCATTGGGTGTTTCAATCGCGGCGGCAGGGATCTCGGTGATCTGGCCAATGGTGGCGCGGCGGATCATGGCGCGGGCTTCGACCAGCGGGGCGATCTGATGCCACGGCGAGGATGGGTCCGCGGCGATGGTCTTCAGGCGCGCGATCGCGCCGTCGTAGTCGGTCTGGTAGAACTTTGCGGCGGCCTGCTGGTAGGCGCGGTCCTGCTTGAGCCATGTGGGTGTGGCCGCGGGAGCGTCGGCAGGCATTGTGTCACTGCTGCCGTTGCAATTGGCGAAGACGGCGTCCTGGCCATGGACCCAGTCGGCGAAGTTGGAGGGGTCGTTGGTGTGGGCTGCCTTGCGGTTCTTCAACGTGTTCGCAGCGAAGGCGAAGGCTCCGTCAAGACAGTTCGCGAAGTTCTGATAGGACGCGCCGGGGACGGGACGATCGCCGTTGAGGTCCTGAGTGGTGATGTGGAATCCGCTCTGCGCGGGCAGCGCCGGAGGTTCCGCGACGCCGGAGTCTTTGCGGGCTGCGACCCACGCAGTGAAGCCCGGCAGTTTGGACGGGTCTTCATAGGTCTGGTTTCGTAATTGATCCAGCGCGACGGCCTGTTGCTGCTCGCCCGCGCTGAGGCCGTGGCTGTTCAGCCAGTCATAGGCGATGACGAGGTCCTGTACGCGATAGCCGGGCTGCGGGACGCCGATCTCGCCTTTGGCGTAGGCGGCGTAGGGACCGTCGGGCATGGAGTTCTGCACGAAGACGGCTTCGGGGAAGAACGGCCCGCAGCTATTGCCGGGAATGGTGAAGGCGAGAACGGCACATAAGGTAGCGAAGGCGAGCCGCGAGGGTTTCATCGGGCGAGTTCCCGTGCGAGCGAGGTGAGCGGCATGGTGGATATCGCGGCGAACTGCGCGGGCCGCCAGGGGCGCGGCGCGAAGAGATAGACGCGGGTGGATGGGTTGAGCGCGGCGACGGATGCAGGCCAGGGCTCGTCGGTCGAGAGGCCGAGGCTGGTGCGGCAGAGCGGTTCAGTAATGACGGAACGCGGACGCGTGATGCTGGTGAAGGTGAGCGCGCGCGGGCCGCCCATGCGGAACTCCATGGGAACGGCCTCGTCGATGGGCAGCGTGTGAAGCCAGGAGTGCGGACCGCACCAACTGACGAGCGCGGTGATGGAAAGCGGCAGGGTGCGCGGGAGTTGCGGGCGGAGCAATGCGAGGACGCTGCGATAGAAGGGCTGCTGCGACTGGGTGGCGTCGAAGTCAAGTTGCAGCGCACGTATGTCCTGCCGCGTTCCGTAGTAGGCGAGATGTTCGGCCAGAGCCAGACGCATTTCCGGCGTGTCGGCAAAGCCGGGGCGGGTTTCGATGCGGACGACGGCGATGAGCGCCGCGGCGGGCGCTGGGGAAAGCGGCTGGCGGCGCGGCAGGACGGTGATGTGGTCGGTGAGGAGGTAAGTCTCGGCGAGGTAGGCGACGCCGACGTTGGAGGGGAGAGTGTGGAGGTCTTCCGGCTCTTCCCAGGCCCAGAGGACGCGCTGCGGCACTCGATCGGCGAAGGCTGCCGGGAGCGAGGGCAGCGATGCACGGGCGGCGTGCTTTTGACGCCAATGGTAGAGGCCCGCTAAGCCGCAGAGGAACGCTAGCGCGACGGCGAGGAAGATCCAACGACGAGCGGATGGATGGACGCGGGCCACGGTGCACTCAAGATAGCGCGCGACTGCGATGTGGCGTGAAGAATGTCACGCGCGATGTAACTTTCGGCGGATCGAAATGGAACGCGATTCGCGAGGGCGTGTCAGGGAGTGGTCCGGTTCACCGTGATGAGC
>DATDIC010000274.1:0-13494 GCA_036521275.1 Acetobacteraceae bacterium | reverse complement strand
CTGGACGCTGATGGCCTCAACGACATCATCGATAAGCAGCAGACGGCGTGCCAGAAGAAGCAGGATGATTACGACTCGCGCAGCGGCCACGGCGCGAGGGAAGGGGTTGTGCTCGATCTCGGCGCGTGACCGAGCCGGCTGGCGGGAGATCGCCGTGGTGATCGGTCCGGCACCGGCTGAAGCTCCCGAAGCCGCGGAGCTGGACTCACGGCCACTGGCGGGCAGCAGCGGGAAAAAATATGGCAGAGTTGGTTGCAAACGAAGCTGGCGGTCCATGCACGGGCAATGGAGTTGGACCGCGATAGCAAGAAAGTCTTAACCGCAGAGGCGCAGAGGCGCAGAGACAAAGCGTCGCACCCGGCATGATGCGTATATCCGTTCCCTTTTTCTCTGCGCCTCTGCGCCTCTGCGGTAAACCTTTCCTTTCCTTTCCTTTTCCTTTCCTTACCTTTGCCACCCACCGCACCCCATTTGCCCGCACCCCATCGCCGCCCGATCACACCTCCTCCGCCACCGGCTCGGTATCCAGTTCCAGCATCTGCTCCGCCCGCGCCGGCTCCACTGCCTCAACTGCCCGCAGCTTGCGTGCCACCACCCGCGTCCTGGTCCGCGCCCGCTCGATGGTGTTGCTCATGGTGCCGGCATTCTTCGCCAGCGCCTCCAGCACCTGGTCCATCTTGATCATCTCGGTGCGCGTAGCACCCAGCAGATCCCGCACCTGGTCAGCCTTCTGCTCCAGCGCCAGCGTGATGAAGCCCAGATGGATCGTGCGCAGCAGCGCCGGGAACAGGCTCGGGCCGAGCACCAGCACGCGGCACTCGCGCCCGATCTCGTCGATCAGCCCCGGGATGCGCGCGACCTCCGCGAACAGCGCATCGGTCGGCAGGTACATCACCGCGAATTCGACCGTGACCGGAGGCGCAATATATTTGCTGGCGATCTTCTTCGCCTGCTGGCGAACGCAGGTTTCCAGCCGCCGTGTGGCAGAGCGTTCAGCGTCCGCATCGCCGGCCTCGCTGGCGGCGAGCAGGCGTTCGTAATCCTCCACCGGGAACTTGGCATCGATCGGCAGCAGCGGCCGATCGTCACCGCGGCCGGGCATCACCACCGCGAATTCCACCGCCTCATCCGAATCCGCACGCAGCTTGCGATTGGTTTCGTACGCACCGGCAGGAAGGATATCGTCCAGCATGGCGCGGACCTGCGCTTCACCCCAGCCACCACGCGTTTTCACGTTGGAGAACAGCCGCTTGATATCCCCGATCTGCGCAGTGACCGCCTGCACGTCACCCATTGCCTTCTGCACCGCGGCGAACTGGTCGATGACGCGGCTGAAGCTTTCGTTCATCTGCTTTTCGACCGCGGCATGAAGCTGTTCGTTTACGGTCTTCTGAATCTCCGCCAGCTTGGCTTCGTTGCCCTCACGCAGTTCGCGCAGCTTGGCTTCCAGCATCCCGCGCGTGGTTTCGAATTGCGCGCCGATATCGGCCCCGGTCTTGCGCTGACTATCCGCCAGCGCCAGGCGCAACTCGCCCCGCACCTGCTCGGTCCCGGTGTCGAACGCCCCGCGCAGCGACGCCATCCGATCGGCAGCCTCGGTAGCGACGCCCACCAGGGTCCGGCGCGTGGTCTCCGCCTCGCCGCGCACACCGGCAAGCCCCTGCTCGGCCAGCAGGCGCAGGCGCTGCACCTCTCGCCCGCCGCGCAGGAACAGAACCAGCGTGACAAGCGCCGCCACGGCAGCAATGGCAGCCAGCAAGGCGGCAGGATCGAACAGCATACAATGACCTCCGCGAGTCGCGTCGCGCGACTCGGCGGATTATCGGCCAGGTGCGACACTGGTGCGATGGGAATGTGAGGTGGCGGTGGCGGGGGACGACGGGCTCTATTTCGAAGACATGACGGTCGGGCGCATCCTGCGCTCGGACCGGGCAATCCGGATGGATACGGAGCGGATCGTGGCGTTCGCGCGCGAGTTCGACCCGCATCCGGCGCATGTGTCGGAGGAGACAGCCCGGCACACCATGTTCGGCCGCCTGTGCGCCAGCGGGTGGCACACCGGCGCGACGACCATGCGCCTGATCTTCGAGACATTGCGGGTTGCCGGAGGTGGAGCCGGCGTCGCGGTCGAGGGGTTGCGCTGGGCGCGGCCGGTATTCGGTGGGGACGAGTTGCGGGTGGAGATCGAAATCCTGCACACGCGGTTGTCTCGGTCGCGCAGCGACGCCGGGCTGGTGAATTATAAGTGCGTCACCCTGAACCAGCGCGATGAGGCGGTGCAGGAATTTTCCGCGACGATATTGATGCCGCGACGCGATGTGGTGCCGGGATAGCTGAACTGGTACCCTGCACTGTGATCATCACTCCTTGACGGTGTTGGGATAAGCGCGGGTCAGCTTGTCTCGGGCACGCTGAGTGGTGAACATCCAGGGGTCCTGGTCATCCCTGCGATCTTCCCTCTCAAATCCAGCTAAGGAGGTTCCCGATGCAAATCGAAACCAAGGCGATACATGCGGGTCGGGGGGTCGATGCTTCCACCGGTGCTGTCACCATCCCCTTGCATCCCAGCACGACCTTCGAGCGCAGCGCGGACGGAACCTTCCCGTCGGGTTACGCATATATCCGGGAAGACAACCCCACCCGGAACGCCTTCGAGACGGCGATGGCCGCGCTTGAAGGGGGTCACAGCGCTGTCGCGTTTTCCTCCGGCATGGCCGCGATCACCGCAGTGTTCGAGGCGCATCCCAGCAAGGGCAATCGCATCGTGGTGCCGGACGACATGTATTTCGGCATCCGGTCGCTGATCGACGAAACCGATATCGGGCGCCGGTTCGACTTCGTTGCGGTCGACATGCGCGACCTGAACGCCTTGCGGGCCGCCGTCGATGTCGGGCCCACGGGCCTCGTGTGGATCGAAACCCCCTCGAACCCGCTCATCCGTGTCGTGGATATCCGGACGGCCTGCGAGATCGCGCACGCGGTCGGTGCGCTTGCGGTGGTGGACAATACCTGGGCAACGCCGATCTTGCAGCGCCCGTTCGAACTCGGGGCCCATGCCGTCGTGCATTCGGCAACGAAATACATCGGCGGCCATTCCGATCTGATGGCAGGGGTCGTCGTCTTGCCGGAGGCTTCACCGCTCGAACGCCCCTTGCGTATGATCCAGCGCCACAAGGGCGGCATCGCCGCTCCCTTCGACTGCTGGCTCGCGCTGCGCGGGCTCCAGTCCCTGCCGGTGCGCATGCGGGCTCATTGTGACGGCGCCCAAAAGGTCGCCGAAGCGCTGAGCAGACATCCGGCGGTCGAAGCGGTTCTCTTTCCGGGTTTGCCCGACGACCCGGGCTATGCGTTGGCCGGAAGGCAGATGGCGGGCCACGGGGCCATGCTTTCCTTCATCGTCCGTGGCGGCGGCGAGGCAGCCATGGCGGCTGCCGGACGGCTCAAACTCGTGGTGCGGGCCACGAGCCTCGGGGGTACGCATTCGCTCATCGAGCATCGGGCCTCCGTTGAAGGGCCGAAGTCGATGGCGCCCGCGGGGTTGCTGCGCATTTCGGTTGGGCTCGAGCATCCGCAGGATATCATCGACGACCTCTATCAGGCTCTGTCGGCGCCCGAATGATGGACTGAACTGTCCAACAACACACAACGCTGTCGACCGATTTGCGGCAACCGAAGGGGGGAACCGCGGGGGCAGGGCACTAGCGCCGTCTCTCTCGCCCATGCCACATCTGGTTCATCACCAGCCGGACAACAGGGACCAGAAGCGCGGAGACGGTCATCTGCCGGCTCATGTCCTCGATCGCCCGCTGCCGCACCTTCAGCGCCTCGATCTCCACATTGGTGTTCGACAGGAATGCCGCGATCAACAGGAAAATGACGGCGACCAGCAGGTTTCCGCCGGCAGCGACAAGCGCCGCCAGCTCGGGCACGAAATGTCGGCTGACATAGTTCCAGAACGACGCCTCGAAGAACCCGAACATCGCCAGCAGGAATGGCAGCGCGACAAGCACCAGTCCGATGCGCGTTGCCGTCCGGCTCGTCTTGCGGCGCAGGCGCAGAAGCTCCGCCTGCGCGGCGATCTGCATCAGGCGGAAGCTGCGAACCATCCTAGCGCAACACGCGGCCGAGCGCGAACCCCACGCCGATGGCCACCAGCACCGCGATGATCGGCTGGTCGCGCACCCGGCCGGACAGTGCCTCGGTCTGGTCTTTCACCGCGCCCATCGCCGTCTCGGCCCGGCTGGCGACATCCGCCAACGCCGGGTTGACCCGCTCTCGCATCAATGTTTCCACCTGCTCGCGCAGTTTGGCGATCTGCTCGGCCGCGTCCTCGGGCCGGGGGATCGATCTGTGGGACAGCGCCATCGGTCATGACCCTCCGTGGTCGAACGAGCCAGGGCGGCTCTCAACGGGCGTTGACTTAGGAGCCGGCCGGCCGGATTTCGAGGCGGAGATTGATCCGGGCGTGCACGGTTCCGCGAGCCGCCTCTGGCGCGCCGGCGGGCTGACCGGTAGGTAGAGAGCGCTCCTCGGAGACTTCCACCGATGCCCAAACCCTTGCCCGCCCTGCCCAAGAGCCCGGCCACCCCCGAATGGGACCGCGATGCCGCGCTGACCACCGCACGGCTGCTGCTGGAGATAAAGGCGGTCAATTTCCGCCCGGAGGAACCCTACACCTTCACCTCCGGCTGGAAGTCCCCGGTCTATATCGATTGCCGGCGGATCATCTTCTTTCCCCGCGCCCGAGCCAAGATCTGCGAGCTCGCGGTGGAGAAAATCTGCCGTCACGTCGGTTATGAAACCATCGAGGTCGTGGCCGGGGGCGAGACGGCGGGCATCCCGTTCGCGGCCTGGATCGCCGACCGGATGCTCACGCCGATGGCGTACGTCCGCAAGCAGGCCAAGGGTTTCGGCAAGAACGCGCTGATCGAAGGCGACGTGCCGGAAGGCCGCCGCACGCTGCTGGTGGAGGACCTGACCACCGACGGGCGGTCGAAGATCCGCTTCTGCCAGGCACTGCGCGACGCCGGAGCAATCGTGAACCACACCTTCGTGGTGTTCTTCTACGGCGTGTTTCCCGGCGCCTTCGAAACGCTGGCGCGAATGGACATCGCGCTGCACCATTTGTGCACCTGGTGGGATGTGCTGGATGCGTGTCGCGATCGGCCGTATTTCTCCGACGCAGCGCTGGCCGAAGTGCGACGTTTCCTGGAAGATCCGACCGGATGGTCGGCAGCGCATGGCGGGATCGCCAGCGCCGACGCGTCCGGCGAAGCCTGACCACTGACCATCAGCCGGTCTGGTAATTCACCTGCCCGGCGCCGGACACACCCAGAAACGTGATCCGCGTGTTGTCCGGCAGAACAACCGTCATCGACCCGCCGGCTCGTTGCCGTCGCCGGCAACTCCGACCGGAATGAATGTGGTGTAGTCGCTCTGGATAGCGAGGCCGGCGTTACTCGGGAACGTGCCGATATCGACTTCGACCCGTATGGTTGCGTTGCTGTTGAGATAATTTGTCCACTCCGAGGCCGCTTCGTCGAAACCGGCCGTTACCACCGGAACCATCCCCGTGTCGCCGCCGGCAAAGGTAACTGCCATGGGAATCTTCCGCCTGAAGAGACTCGGCCGTCGGTTACCGATCTTGATCGCCACCCGGCATATTACACCAGGCCGCATTGAGGATGACCCACGCTCGTCATTGCCGTTCCCCGTCATTCCCGCGAAAGCGGGAATCCAGGCAAACTCGGAACCTCGCGGGCTCTCGCCTGGATTCCCGCTTTTCGCGGGAATGACCAACGTAGGTCTCTCTCAATGCGGTCTGGCATTACGTCTACCGACACCCGAACCCGACGATGCCAATGGTGCCACTCCGGCACGAAGCGGGCTGACGAATTCCATGCAGAAATGGCGCCGGCGGCGGGCTTGTTTGTCGCCCCACGCACGCTACATTAACGTAGTGCATTGGCAAGCTACACAGGACCGCCATGGGTGTCCCGATCTCCCTCCGCCTGGATGATGACGTCCGCGACGAGTTGGAAGCGCAAGCCCGCTCGCGCGGCATCGGTTTGGCCACCTTGTTGCGCGATCTCGCAACCGAAGCCGCCCGCGAGGCGCGACGGACTCGCATCCGCCAGGCCAGCGCCGTCGTGGGCGCCCACGTCGCGTCCTCGCCGGAAGGACGGGCTCTGTACGACGAATGGGGCACACCGCGCGCCGATGCCGGCTGAGACCGCTCCGCTCGTCCTGCGTGCCGGACAGATCGTGCTGGCCGACTGGCGCGGCGATGCCCTGCCCAAGCCGCCGAGCAAGCGCCGTCCGGCCGTGGTGGTGGAGGATGACGGGCTGTTCGCGCCGTCCTACCCGAATACCATCCTGGTGCCGCTGACGGAGGATCCCGCGCTGGCGATCCCCGACCTGTCGGTCGCGATCGCCCCGACCGCGGAGAACGCCTGCGGCAAGCCATGCTGGGCGGTGTCGCACCTGGTGGCGACGACATCCAAGGCGCGCCTGCGTGCCACGCCGTCCCGCATCACCTCCGGGCAGCTTGCCGCCATCCGCCGCCAGATCGCCCTCGCGTTGGGGATCGCGGCATAACCGCGAGCGTCGGCGGGGCGCACGCCCCCCAACACGCTCACACCCCCAGATGCGCCTTCATCAGCTCCGGCCGCGCATGCAGCGCATCCGGCGTTCCCTCCCACACCATGTGGCCGTTGTTCAGGATATAGACCCGGTCCGCGAAGCTCAGCGCCGCCACGACATTCTGCTCCACCACCAGGATCGTGCGTCCCTGCTGCGCCAGTTCCCGGCTCACCCGCACCAGGTCGCGCACGATCAGCGGTGCCAGGCCCTCGAACGGCTCGTCCAGCAGGATCACCTGCGCATCGCGGATCAGCGCCCGCGCGATCGCCAGCATCTGCTGCTCGCCGCCCGACAATTGCCGCCCGCCGGACCGCCGCCGTTCCTTCAATCGCGGGAAGAACTCGTAGATACGTTCCAGCTTCCACGCATCCGGCGCGGTCAACGCCGCAAGCCGCAGATTCTCCTCCACCGTAAGCTGCCCGAAAATCGCCCGCTCCTCGGGAACAAGCTGCAGCCCCATTCGCGCGATCTCGAATGGCGGCAAGCTCTCGATCGCTTTCCCGCCCAGCCGGATCGAACCGGACCGCGGCGTCAGCACACCCATGATGCTGCGCAGCGTGGTGGTCTTGCCGGCGCCGTTGCGCCCCAGCAGCGCCACCACCTCGTGCTGTTGCACGTGCAATGATACATCGAACAGGATGTGCGAATCGCCATAGAACGTGTTGATCCGTTCGATCTCAAGCAGGCTCGTGCTCATGCAGCCCCCCGAGATACGCGTCCTGCACCGCCTGGTTCCGCTGAATCTCCTCCGGCGAGCCGTCCGCCAGAAGCCGCCCCTCGTAAAGCACCGTGATCCGCTCAGCGAGTTCGAAGATCGCGTCCATGTCGTGCTCCACGATCACCAGTGTGCGCAACCGGCCGATCTCATGGATCAGCGCCCGCGTGGCGATGCGCTCCGCCGGGCTCATGCCCGCCAAAGGCTCGTCGAGCAGCAGTACGGTCGGCCCGGTTGCCAGCGCGATCCCGATCTCCAATCGCCGCTTTTCACCATACGGCAGCACATTGGCCGGAATCGCGGCACGGTGTTCCAGTCCGATCGTGCGCAACACCGCCTCCACCTGGCGTTCGACCACGGCGATGGAGCTGGCCCCGCGCAGCACATCCGCACGAAACGTGCCGCGCCGGCGCGCCAGCGCCGCGATGCGCAGGTTGTCCGCCACCGTCAGCTCCAGGAACAACTGATTGAGCTGATTGCTCTTCCCGATCCCAAGCTGCGCGGTGCGGGTGGCGCCAAGCCCGGTGATCCGCCGGCCGAACAGCAGCACCTCGCCCGAAGTCGGCGTGATCTCGTCCTTCAACATGCGGAACAGCGTCGTCTTGCCGGCGCCATTGGGTCCGATCACCGCATGGATCGAGCCCGTCCGTACCTCGAACGACACGCCGTCCACCGCGCGCAGCCCGCCATAGTGCTTGGCCACGTCGATCGCCCGCAGCGCCGGCGCGTCCGGACGTGCGGAAATCAGCGGCGCGTCCATCGGCAACTCGACCAGCGGCGGCGGCATGTCGGCGGCCACGCCGATCTCCTCCGGCACGCCGGCTTCCGCCACCCCCCGCCGGCGGCCGAACAGGAAGCGGATCTCCCCGGCAATGCCGCGCTTCAGCCCGACGACGAGCACCACGAACAGCAGCCCGAGAATCAGCTTCCACAATGCACCGATGCCCGGAATAAGCTGCAGGTTGTCGCGCAGATAAAGCCACACGGCGGCGCCCACCGTGGGCCCGATCAAGGTGCCCACCCCACCGATCACCGTCTGCACCACAAGCTGGCCGGACGTGTCCAACGAGAAAGCGTCCGGCGGCATGTAGCTCTGGAACACGCCCAGCAATCCGCCGGCCAGCGCCGAATAAAGCGCCGCGATGACGAACACCGCGAGCTTGTACGCCGGCACCGAATGACCGACCAGCGCCGTGCGCCGCGTGTTCTCCTTGATCGCCCGCAGCACCATGCCGAACGGCGAATGCAGGATGCGGCGCGCCAGCACGAAACCCACGAAGAAGAACGCCGCGAGCAGCCAATACATCGGCCGCCCGGGCGGAATCCGCAGCTCGCCCACCGACGGCACAGGCACGCCCGGCAGCCCATTCTCACCGCCGGTGTAGGCGGACAGCGGCGAATTCTCCAGGAAATACGCCATCTGCCCGAAGGCCAGCGTGATCATCGCAAAATAGATGCCGATGCGCCTGACCGCCAGCCAGCCGATGATCAGCCCAAACAGGCCACCGACCAGCGTGCCGATCAGCAACGCCACCCAGACGCTGCCGATGATGTTGTTCACCAGCAGCCAGGCGGAAACGAACCCGCCGGTGCCGTAAAACGCCGCCTGCCCGAACGAGAGCAGTCCGGCCGCGCCGAACAGCAGGTCGAACCCGATCCCGAACAGGCCCCAGTTGAGCACCCGCTGCAGGAAATCGAGCGATCCGCCGATATGCGGCATCACGAACGGCGCGACGATCAGTACCGCCGCCAGCACCAGCTCCGGCAGTGCCCTGGAGCCGGCTCGATTCATACCCGGCCCTCGGAGCCGAACAGGCCTTGCGGGCGCAGCACCAGCAGCAGCGCCATGACCGCATACAGCATCACTTCCGAATATGCGGAATTGAACGCACTCGTGATGCTGAGAATCTCCCCGGCGATTATTCCGCCGACCACCGCACCAGGATAGGAGCCGAGCCCGCCGATCACGATGACAACGAACGACTCCACCAGGAATGTCGAGCCCATGTCGGGATCGACCGACACGATCGGGGCATACAGCATCCCCGATACGCCGGCCGCCACCACACCGATCGCGAATACCAGCAGGAACGCACGGCGGACATTGATACCCAGGATGCCCACCATGCGGGCATCCTCGATCCCGGCCCGCACAACCAGCCCCACCGACGTCCGGTACAGCACCAGGTACAGCACGAACAGCAGGCAGGCGACGATGCCGATCAGCTCCAGCCGATACAGCGGATAGATCAGGAAGCCGATCTGCGCGACGCCTTCGCCCCAGGCCGGCGCCGATACGTGCTGGCTCTCGCCGCCGAAGATCGCCCGCACCGCCTCCACCAGCACGATGCCGGCGCCGAAGGTCACCAGTATCTGATCCTCCGGCGGGCGGTGATAGAACCAGCGGATCAGGACCCGCTCCAGCAACACGCCGACCACCAGCATGAACGCAGCGCCGGCAATCAGCCCGACGACGAACGAACCGCTATAGGCGGCCACCACGTAGATGGCATAGGCACCCAGCATGAACAGCGCGCCGTGCGCGAAGTTCAGCACGCCGAGCGTACCCAGGATGATCGTCAGGCCACTGCTGACAAGCGCCAGCAACGTGCCCAGCGCAAGACCGTTGAAGGCCTGCGATAATAAAAGCGGCGCGCTGGGCACGACAGGGTATCTGCGTCTGCGATGCTCAGGTGTAAGCGCCGAGATGGCAGCCGAACATGTCGGGCGGCGAGATCACCTGCTCGCCCGGCACAATCTCCACCACGTCGTAGAAATCGTCTGGGTTCTTCATCGCCGAAGGCGCTCTGCCGATCACCACCGGCACCGGCCGCACGAGCTGATGATCCTCGGCGCGGTACCAGACCTTGCCCAGCGTGCTGTCGAACGGTTGCGACTTCGATGCCTCCAGCGTCTTGATCACATCCACCGGATAGAAGCTGCCCGCCCGCTCCACCGCAACCGCCCAGACATAGGTCTGCGCATAGCCGATATGGGCGCCCCAGCGCGGGTAATATTTGTTCTTTGCCAGGAACGCCTGCACGAACGCCTTCGCCAGCGGATAGCGGTCCTGCATCGTCCACCAGAAATCGAACGTGCCATACACGCCCTGCATCAGCTCGGCGCCAACCTCTTTCGCCTGGAATGAGGAGATGTTGGGCACCACCATCTTCATCTTTTTCGTCACGCCGAACTGCTGCGCCTGCTTGGTGGACGCCACCGCATCGGCGCCAAACGCCACGTTCACGAACACCTGGGCGCCGCTGTTGGCGATGTTCAGCAATGCCGAGCTGAAATCGGACGTCCCCAGCGGCACGACCTGCTGTGTCGATACCGTCCAGCCGGCCTTGCTGACCGACTCCGTGAAGCTGCCAAACACCGAATGGCCATACGTGTAGTCAGGCACCAGATAGGCCGCCTTGACCCCCTGCCCGAACGCCTTGATCACCACCGGAGCCAGCGCCTTGCACGCCATGTAGGCGGATGGCTGGGAGCGGAACGCGTAGCGCTGGCAGTCCTTTCCCGTGGTATCGTTGGACCCGCTCGCCCCGACCATGTTCAGCACCTTCTCCCGCTGCGCCAACTGCTCCAGCGCAACGGCCGTGGCACTGCTGACGCAGCCGGTAATCATGATCGCCTTGTCGGTCTGGATGAATTGCGTTTGCGCCTGCACCGCCACGTTCGGCTTGGTCTCCGAATCCGCCAGCTTGTAACGAAGTTGCTTGCCCAGCACCCCTTTGCCCTTCAGGCCCCATTGCTGCGCCGTCGCGCCGCCCGCATTGATCTCCGCTATCGCCAGCTCGTAGCCGAGCTGCTCATCCTTCCCATCCGCCGAATAAGGCCCGGTCAGCGGGGTGGTGATGCCGATCATGACCGAATCACCCGCAGCCCCCGCCGGCCAGGTTCCCACCGGTGGATGATCCGCCGCCGCCAACGTCGGCACGGACGGCAACGCCAGGCCGCCGGCAACGCCCAGCCCCAGTTCCAGCACCCGTCGGCGGCGCATCGCATGCAAGCGCATCGACTGCCTCATGATCGCCTCTCCTGTTTCGCTCTGAACGCGATGCTGCATCGCAGCAACAACCGTTCGTATTGTCCCGCCTGGCTTCACGAACATCCTCACTCGCTTCGGGATAAAGCAGAAACATCGACCCCTCAAGACAAGCCGCGTAGATACAAGTGCATGCACGCTCGTCGGAATCAGCGCGCGGCTTGCAACACTGCCAAACTCTTTGCCAAACTGAAGCTATCCGCAGGCCAGCAGACGATGCATCATGGCCCGCCAACAAACAGGAGGACACGGGATGGCGAACGAACGGCCGCATCATATCGCGCTCTCGCGGCGCGACACCCTGACACTCGGTGGAGCGGGTGTGATCGGCAGCGCTATCGGTGGCGGCTGGCCCCGCCTCGCGCGCGCCGAGGAGAATCACCCGCCGATCGGCACCTGGCCCGCCGGCGTGTCCGGCGACACCGCTTTTATCGGCCTCGACCCTCCCGCCACCGGCCCCTATGCGGCAGCCGGACAGGACGAGCTCAAAGGCTACGAACTCGCAATCGAGCACATCAACGACGGCCATGAGCTGATCCGTGCCATGGCGCCCAAAATCACCAAGGGCGTGCTCGGCAAGAAGGTGATTTACGGCGTTGCCGACTCCGAGTCGAAACCCAACGTCGCCGTGCAAAACCTTTCGAAGTTCATCTCCGAGAACAAGGCCATCCTGCTCACCGGCTCATGCTCCAGCGCCGTTGCCGTAGCCAGCAACAAGTTCGGTCAGCGAGAGAAGGTGATCTACCTGCCGGGCGTCAGCGGATCCAACGATACCACCGGCAAGGACTGCGTGCGCTATTCCTTCCGTACCTGTTTCTATGGCCAGACCTCGTCTGCGGCGCTTTGCCCCGTGCTGATCAAGAACATGGGGCAGAATAAGAAGGTCGCCTACATGACGCCCGACTATACCTACGGGCACACCGTGCAGCAGTCGATGGAGGAGTACCTCAAGAAAGGCGGCTGGACCACCGCGACCAACCAGGTATCCCCGCTGGGCACCAGCGACTTCAGTTCGTACCTGTTGAATATCGCCAATAGCGGCGCAGACGTGGTGGTGAACATCAACTGGGGCAACGATGCCGTGGCCTCCACCAAGCAGGCCAACCAGTTCGGTATCCTGAAGAAAATGACACTCGTGGTGGCGTACTCGGTTCCGTTCCTCGCCAAGGAAGTGGGACCCGAACTGACCCAGGGCGTGTTCAGCGCCACCGACTGGTGGTGGACGCTCGAGGATAAGTTCCCGCTATCCAAGACGTTCCTCGAAGCCTTCCGGAAGAAATACAACTACACGCCGGACTGGACCGCAGAGACCGGCTACATGCAGCTTGCGTGCTGGGCGCGCATGGTCAGCGAGGCCGGAACCTTCTACCCGCCCGATGTCATCAAGACATACGAAAAGGGCGAGCACTTCGATTCGCTGGTCGGCGAGGTCTGGTTCCGTCCCGAGGATCACCAGCTCGTGCGGCCGGTTATCGTCCAGCGCGGCAAAAAACCGTCAGAGATGAAAAACCCCGACGACTACTGGGAAACCGTGGAGATCGTGCCCGGTGAAGGCCTGATGCAGGCACCCGATGCATTTGGTTGCAAGCTGGGCCCATATACCTGAACTGCATCATCAGCGGGCTGGCGACATGCCTCGCCGGCCCGCTTTCCCCCTGTCCCGACCCATCATCATCGTCTCCCGTCACGCCCGAAACCTCTCCCGTCCGAAGCCTCTCCCGTCACGCCCGAAGCCTTTCCCGTCATGCCCGGCGAAGGCCGGGCATCCACGACTTTCCTCCTGGGTCAGCAACGCTTCGTCCCACCTATTCGTAGCGCCATTCGCGCCGCCGGAGCACCGGCATGCGCTGCTCTTGCGTCCGCTCAGCCGGCGTCATCGCCAGCCACGCCTGCACCCGCTCGATCACCTTGCGCGTCGGCAGCGCAAGGTCGAGCGCCAGCGCCTCCCCCAGCGTATAAAACCGCAGCTCCCGTCATGCCCGGCGAAGGCCGGGCATACACGACTTTCCTCCTGGGACAGCAACGCTTCGTCCCATCTATTCGTAACGCCATTCGCGCCGCCGGAGCACCGGCATGCGCTGCTCTT
>DATDIC010000273.1:0-4056 GCA_036521275.1 Acetobacteraceae bacterium | reverse complement strand
CATACGTTCCACCAAGGTGCCGATTGCGGAACTGCCAAGGCCCAAGACGAGGTCGCCTTCCCAGTGGCCCGGTACGGCGCGATCGGCTACCTCCGCCGGACGCTGGCTGATCATGATCTCGGGAGAGATGAAGGTCTTGCCTCGCCCGCGCGTGCGCGCCCTCGGCATCCGCAACACCCGCCCGGTGCGCAAAGCAGGCCGTCAGCTCCCGGCGCAACGCGCCTCGACCTTGAACAAACAGCGCCTGATAGATGGCTTCATGACTGATGCGCATGGTCTCATCGTCCGGGAAGTCGACCGGCAGGCGGCGGGCGATCTGCTCCGGGCTCCAGGCATTTGCCCATCGCCGATCCTTCCGCGGTCCATGCCGACGGCCTTTCCAGGACACGGTCGGGCCGGGAACAGGAGCCCCGCTTGGAGTGACGACGACGCCTGCCAGTCGTTCCTCCACATAGGTTCGCAATGCCACGTTGAGCGCAAGCTTCGCCCGCTTTGGGCGGCGAGCGGCTCGCTCGGCATGCCATTGCGCGGTGGTCGCGCGATACTCCAGTCCGCCGCTCCGGGTGGCGGCGTTGCGCCGCAACTCCCGAGAGATCGTCGACGCCGCCCGTCCGAGCCGGCGGGCGACCTCCTGCATGGAGTGACCCTGAATCCGAAGGAGTGCGATCTCCTCCCGCTCCGCAAACGAAAGATACCGCCCGCAGAGCGGCTTCGCTGATAGTCCAAACATCGATGGTGGCATGCCGCCTGCCTTTCTGAACCATCGTGTTCCTACCGCCTGCGATACACCGGCCGCGACCGCAGCATCCTCACTCGCCACGCCTATCGCGATCGCCGCCCAGAACTGTCGCCGCTCATCGCGTCCTGCCACCGGCGGACGACCTGGTGAGAATAATGGCGCCCGACCAGACCGATCCGAACGCCGCCGGCGCCTCGTCATCGCAACTCCTCCTTAAAGGTGTTGCGACGACCATTTGAGTCCAGCCTGGCCGCGGCAAGCTGTGTTGCCGAGCCCAGTCGCAACAGACGGGTTTAGGGTCTTGAACGCCTCCTCAATGACCGCGCCGAGTCCCGCTTCACGGCGCCCCAAACCCACGTTAGCTCGTACGTCGACTTTGGGGGTTTCCCGATCAGGTGAGCGGGAGATCAAACACCGCGTACCACATCCCGTTCTCGTCGCGTGCGCGCTCCGCCATGTCAGGGCGATGCGACAGGCCCGAGTAGTGGCCGATGAGAGATTTTCGCGGCAGGCCAGGCTCTGCCGGCGCGGTGCCGCGATGGATCAGACGGCCGTGCCAGATCAGCACGTCGCCTTTGCTGCCGAGGAACCTCTCCGGTGGGATACCGCGCGCCTCAATCTCACGCTCTATCGCAGGCACTACAAAGCGCTCCGAATACTTCTCCCAGTGGTTCAGGCCGAGCGGCCCGTCGCGGCGCGCCAGCTCCTCCTCAGTCAGGAAGCGGCGTACTTTCTCGCCGCGCAGCAACCCCCAACGGTGCGAGCCGGGCACATACTCGAACGGCCCACTGCGCGGGTCGATCGTGTCAAGCGCGATCCAGACTGCGGCGTACCAGCTGTTGACGAAGGGCGGGTTCAGGTAGTCGTCCTGGTGCCAGTTCCGCTCCGTGCTGACCCAGCCGGTGAGGTTCAGGTGCAGCAGCATCTCCTCGCCGACCAGGTCGCGCAGCATGTGCATCAGCGGCGAGTACAATGCGAGCCTGCGCAGCTCGGGCACCTGAAGGTACGGCGTGGGCGTGACCCAGCCGCCGGGTTGGTTGAGCGCGGATCGGCGCTCGATGTAGGGATCAAGCACCGCGTCGGGGATGAAGCGCGGCAGGATTACGAAGCCGTTACAGCACCAGGATTGCTGTTCCGGCGCGAGCGCCGCACTGTCGGCTCCAGTGCGGTCGAGCGGCGGCAAATGCTGCTCGTCCGGCATCTCGCTGAGATCGGAGAAGCGCGGCGCAGCCGTGGCATGTTGCGTAGCCGGGCCCGGGCGCCGGAGTCGGGAAAGGCGTTCGATTAGCGTCATTGGAGGGTCGCATTCTAGCCTTTAAGACCGGCCAGCGCAAGCAGTCGGTGTATCTAGGATGCTGCGAATGTGGCCGCGCCAGATCACTGTCGTGCCCTGAGCGACCGCGAGCGGGGTAGGCGAGAAGGCGAAGTTCTCGATCGCAACCCTGACGTCGGCCGCTAAGGCGTGCCGATGCACGATAGCCGTAGCGAGGATAGCGCTGGCAGCGCCTTGACGCAGCAAGTCACGCCGGCCGACCGGCGCCGTCATATCGACCTCGGACATCGAGTTCTCCTTCGTCCCGCCACCGGGCCGTCGGGTGGTGCGATTGTCGTCGCGACGAGGTAGTGCTTCATGGCCATCCCCCCGGACGTGCGGTCGCCGAGATTGCGGCGCTTAAGGCCTTATCCGCACCAGGGGCACTGGTGCATCCTGGCTGCATGGAAATAACGGCCCGGCGCCATCGCGGTCCTGGATATCGGCCGCGTGGGCTTGCAGCTTGAGCGCCCAGCCATCGGTATCGACCATGGCGTGCCGCTTGCGGCCCTTGATCTTCTTGCCGCCATCATAGCCGCGAGCGCCGCCACTCTCGGTGGTCTTGACGCTCTGGCTGTCGATGACGGCCGCGGTCGGACTCGCCGCGCGTTTGGCCCGCTCGCGGTCACGCATGTCCAGATGGTGGTTGATCGTCTCCCACGTGCCGTCTTCGCGCAGCCGGGCGAACCAGCGATAGACGGTGCGCCACGGCGGAAAGCTATCCGGCATGAGCCGCTACGCGATGCCACTGCGCAGCACGTAGCAGATGGCATTGACGATTTCCCGCATCGGCCAGGCCCGCTTGCGGCCGCAATCCGCTTCGGTCGGCAGGAAAGGGCAAAGAATCGCCCACTCGGCATCAGTCAAATCGAGAACCGTGCGTGGCGCATGGCATCGAGCATCAGAGACGGAGTTCGATGACAGTTGTGCAGTCTTGGCATAGCGATCGATGGCTCGGCTGCGACCTACCTTGGCAGTGTAGATCGTCAGGTCAACTACCAGCGTCAGTTCCTCGTCGCTGTCAGCGCCGGCTGTTCGCCCCGCCACCGCGCCGCCAGCCTGGCACGGTGGGACGGCCACGCGTGATCGGCAAGCGGCAGCCAACCCTGGCCGAGCGCCTCGCCAATCCCAAGACACGTGGCGGCGCTTTCGGGTCACAGGGTGGTACGGCCGCAGCGAACGCCTGGTCGAGATCGTACCCGGCACCGCCATCTGGCACCATCCCGGCCGTTTCGTCCCCATCCGCCACGTGCTGGTTCGCGACGCCGCCGACGAACTCAAACCGCAGTCACTCCTATGCACCGACCTGGATGCCGATCCACTCGATATCCTTCGCTGGTTCGTCCGCCGCTGGTCGATCGAGGTCACGTTCGCCGAAGTGCGTCGTCACCTCGGCGTCGAAACCCAGCGCCAATGGGCAGACCCCGCCATCGCTCGCACCACGCCCGCTCTGCTCGGGCTGTTCTCACTGGTTACCCTCTGGGCACACGAACTCTACGCGACCCAAGCCGCCGCACCCCGCATTGCAAGCTGGTATCCGAAACCTTTGCCCACCTTCAGCGACGCGCTGGCGACAGTCCGGCGCGAGCTCTGGACGGGTCGAGGTTTACAAACGTCGAGTCATATACAAGATATCGACAAACTCTCACCCGCCGCCGTCAACAGCTTGATAAGTGTGGCCTGCTACGCAGCTTAAATGGCCAAAGTCCAGCTCAGACGTGAGCCAGAACCATTCCGCGCCTTGGGCGCGAATCATAATTCAACGCGTTTCGCCATTGCACGGCGCGCGCCCTTCCACCGAACTAGGCACCGGCCGAAGGGCATATGCAGGATAGAGGTCAGCAGATTGACCGCGCTGTGGGCGGGCTGCGTGGCGATGATGCTGCTGACCTGTCCGGCGCTGTCCCGCGTGTAGCTGTATTTCCAGCCCTGGCTGGCGTAGGTGACCGAACTTAACCGGCCTACGCTCTGGTAGTGTAGGCGGTGCTGTAAAGCTGGCTGATCT
>DATDIC010000272.1:0-2615 GCA_036521275.1 Acetobacteraceae bacterium | reverse complement strand
GTGATGCCGCCGGTCTGGTGAAACGGGTCGGCGGGCTACTGCCCGCCGCCCTTACGTAACGCGCTCGATATCCGCCCCGCACGCGGCCAGCTTCTGCTCCACCGTCTCAAACCCGCGGTCGAGGTGATAGACGCGGTTCACCACCGTCTCGCCCTGCGCCGCCAGCCCGGCCAGGACCAGTGACACCGAGGCGCGCAGATCCGTCGCCATCACCGGCGCACCCGACAGGCCGGGCACGCCGCGCACGATCGCCGAGGCCCCGTGCACGTTGATCCGCGCGCCCATGCGGTTCAGCTCCGGCACGTGCATGAAGCGGTTCTCGAAAATGGTTTCGGTGACCATCGCCGCGCCATCGGCAACCGACATCAGCGCCATGAACTGTGCCTGCATGTCGGTGGGAAAGCCGGGATAGGGCTCCGTCATTGCATCGGCGCCGTGCAGTCCGTTCAATCGCCGGACCAGCAGGGTGTCGGGCTGTTCGATGATCTCCACGCCGGCATCGCGCAGGGTGCGCACCACCGCGCCCAGATGCTCGAGCCGTCCGCCGCGCAACCGTACCTCGCCGCCGGTAATCGCCGCCGCACAGGCATAGGTGCCGGTTTCGATGCGATCCGAAATGATCGCGTGCCGGGCACCGTGCAGCCGGGGTACGCCCTCGATCACCAGCCGGTCGCTGCCGATACCCTCGATACGCGCGCCCATGGCAACCAGGCAGGTGGCAAGATCGCCGATCTCCGGCTCCCGCGCGGCGTTGACCAGCATCGTCTGGCCCTCGGCCAGCACCGCCGCCATCAGCAGGTTTTCGGTGGCCCCGACAGAGACAAAGGGAAACGTGATGGTCGTACCGCGCAGCCTTTGCGGCACGGTGGCCTGGATATACCCGCCCTCCAGCGCAATAACGGCGCCCATCTGCTCCAGGCTTTTCAGGTGCAGATCGACCGGGCGCGCGCCGATGGCACAACCGCCGGGCAGCGACACGCGGGCCTCTCCGGCGCGCGCCAGCAATGGCCCAAGCACCAGCACGGAGGCGCGCATCTTGCGCACGATGTCGTACGGCGCCTCGGTATTGGTAATCCTGCCGCCCAGCCACAGCGTGCGCCGGTCGTCGCCGACCTGCTCGGTCATGATGCCGTGCTGCGACAGCAGCGCCGCCATGCTGTGGATATCGGCAAGATGCGGCACATTCTCCAGCACCAGCCGCTCTTCGGTCAGCAGGCCCGCGGCCATCAAGGGCAGCGTGGCGTTCTTCGCCCCGCCGATCACGATGTCCCCGTGCAGCGGGCGGCCGCCACGGATGCGGATGCGGTCCATTATCGCCCCGCTACAGCCGCGGCAGCGCCACGCCGCGCTGGCGCATGTATTTGCCCGACTTGTCGGCGTAGCTGGTTTCGCACGGTTCGTTCCCCTGCAAGAACAGAAACTGGCAGATGCCCTCGTTGGCGTGGATCTTGGCCGGCAGCGGGGTGGTATTGCTGATCTCGATGGTAACCTGCCCTTCCCACTCCGGTTCCAGCGGCGTCACGTTCACAATGATGCCGCAGCGGGCATAGGTGGACTTGCCCAGGCAGATCACCAGCACATCGCGCGGGATGCGGAAATATTCCACCGTATGGCCCAGCGCGAAGCTGTTGGGCGGAATGATGCAGGTGTCGGTGCGGCGATCGACGAAGCTGGTGGGCGCAAAATTCTTCGGGTCGATCACCGCCGAGTCGATATTGGTGAAGATCTTGAACTCGTCGGCCACCCGCGCGTCGTATCCGTAGCTGGACAGGCCATAGCTGATCACGCCCTCGCGCTTCTGGGCTTCCACGAACGGATCGATCATGCCCTGCTCTTGCGCCATGCGGCGTATCCATCGGTCGGACATGACGGGCATTGGGGGAGCGACTCCGAACGCGCGGGAACGGTGACGCCCATCTACCCCAGGCTGATGCCACGAGCAAACCTTCCCGAAGCCAACTTGACCCGGCCGGCGACGGCCGATTTTTGCTACCGCCAGCGGGTACTGATAGGCCACGGCATCGCGGGGGAACGTTAGTGATACGATACGATAACGCGGTCCTCCGCCACCATTACCCGCTTTCTCGACCGTGGCGTTCGCGGCATCGTGGTGCCGCACATCGAAACGGTCGCGGAAGCGGCCGAAGTGGTTCAATCCACCTACTACCCGCCGCTCGGCAATCCCTCCTTCGGCGGCACGCGGCCGGAATACGGCATGCTCGCGGACCGGCGTCAGTACATGGCGCAGGCCAACGGCGCGGTCTCTCTCTGCATCATGATCGAAACCCGGGCGGCTCTGGACAACGCGGAGCAACTGGCCACGATCGAAGGTGTGGATTACCTCAGCTACGGCATGATGGCGCTTGCGCGGGCATGACGGATCTGCGGGCATGACCGATCTGGAGTCTTCGTCCACGGCGGTTGGTATGAATCATCATCGAAGGCATTGTATAGACTGACCGACTGTTTCGGCCTGTTCCTACCGGTGAAGGACCATCCCATGCGCCTGTTTGCCCTGCTGCTCCCGTTCCTGCTTGCAGGCTGCTTAAGCTTCAGTAGCAGCAACCCGCCTCCGCCCGCGGCGAATAGCGTGGTCTTGCCGCCAGGCGCGACGG
>DATDIC010000271.1:0-6341 GCA_036521275.1 Acetobacteraceae bacterium | reverse complement strand
CCCACTTCCTCGAAATCCTCGATCAGCCGGGCCAGGCCGACCAGCGGCTGCGCCACCCGCTGCGACAGCATCATGAACGCGAACAGCCCGCCCACGGCGTAGCCGTTCTTGTCCTGCATCGCGAGATACACGCCGATCATGATCACGCCGATCCACATGAAGCGCTCGACCGGCGTGACCAGCGTCTGCGGCCAGTTGGCCAGCTTGCCGAACGCCAGCCGCCAGCGCCCCACCTCCGCCACCCGCTCATCCCACAACGCCTTGCGCTGCGGCTCCAGCGCCAGCGACTTCACGGTACGCACGCCGAACACCGTCTCGCCCAGCGCCGACTGCTTGTTGGTCTCGGCATCGATCACCCGATGCAGCAGCATCCGCAGCGGCCGTAAGAACGCCAGGATGATCAGCGTGATCACGCAGGCGCAGGCCAGCACGATCCATGCCAGCGTGGCGTCCAGGTAAAACAGGAACGGCAGCAGCACGACCAGCGTCATCATGTCGAGAAACGTGGTCAGCAGCTTGCCGGTCATGAACTCCCGCACCCGATGAACCTGGCTGATCCGGTACATCGTCTCCCCGGCCGGATGACGCTCGAAATAATCCAGCGACAGCCGCACCAGGCGGTTGAACACGTGCAGATTGAGCCGCGTATCGATCCGCACGCCCACCGTGATCACAATCAACCGGCGAGCGAACCCCAGCAGCGTCTCGTAACCGATGAAGATCGTCATCAGCACCGAGAGCAGGGTCAGCGTCGAGTAGCTGTTGTGCTGCAGCACCCGATCCACTACCGTCATGATGATGAGCGGTGGAAAGATGGCAAGAAAGCTCATGGTGAGCGAGGCGAAGCCGATGTCGCGCAGCGACCGGCGCTCACGCAGCACAAGACCGATCAGCCAACGCACCGAGAACGGCGCGTCAGCTTCCTGAACACCCCGATTCGCACGCAGCAGGACCGCTTCACCGGACCACACTTCCGCCAGTCGAAGCTCGTCCACCGGCACCGCGGCCTCGCCCTCCGGCGCCACCGGGTCCTTGATGAACACCACCTTGTGCGCGGCATTGGCACCCACCAGCAGGCCCGCGCTGCCGTCGTTGAACAGCAGCACCGCCGGACCGCTGTCGTGGAAGCGCAGCAGATGGCGCCAGCGCAGCCGTACCCCGCGCGCCCACATCCCCGAATCCGTCGCCCAGGCCGCCAGCGACGCCGCCGAGGGCTGCTCCGCCGCTTCCGCATTGCGGAACTCGACCGGATCGAGCTCCATCCCATAATAGCGAGCAGCGGTGATGATGGCCTGCAAACGCGGATGCAGCGCCTCATCCCCGCGATACCCGGGAACCGAGGCCCCGTCTTGCGCCGATGTTGCGTCAGAGCCCGACAGGCCGACCGTATCGTTCGTAAGATCCACGCGCGATCCCTTCTGGCGGTGCGCCGAACGCCTTGCCGACGCATCCAACTGGCCCGGCGGACCGCTTCGCTAACACGTCCGCTTAAGCCAGTCCCTGCCGGCCAATCCTCCGGCCATTCATTATGCCGCCGAACGGCGGTCGCGGGCAAACAAACAGTCGAAAACGATGCAAAAAATGTCTTCGACCATCAGGCAGGCTTTCTATGACATAATCCTTTCCTCGCAGGGAAGCGATTTCAACATCATTGCCGCCCTGACCCGTCAGCGAGACAATAGTATTCACGGTGTGACCTATGCCATTTGTTGAAGATACCGTCGGAGCGTTCATCCCCGGACCACGGCTGGAACACGACCCGCTGGGCAGCGGCCGTCTGTCCGGTCTCTCGTTCGCCGTGAAGGACCTGTTCGACGTTGCCGGCAGCATCACCACCTACGGCAATCCGGATTGGGCCCGTACCCACGCCCCCGCACGCGCCACCGCGCCGCTGCTGGTCACGCTGCTGCAAGCCGGCGCGCGGCTCGTCGGCAAGACCAAGACCGTGGAGCTGGCCTACGGCCTCACGGGCGAAAACATCTGGCACGGCACGCCGCGCAATCCACGGGTGCCGGATCGTTTTCCCGGTGGATCGAGCTGCGGTTCCGCCGCGGCGGTGGCAGCCGGGCTGGTCGATTTCTCGATGGGATCGGACACCGGCGGGTCCGTCCGCATCCCGGCAAGCTATTGCGGGCTGTTCGGCATCCGCCCCAGCTTTGGCGCGATCAGCCTGGCCGGCGTCCGCCCGCTGGCGCCCAGCTTCGACACCGCCGGCTGGTTCGCCCGCACAGCCTCGCTGCTGGCCGGCGTCGGTGAGGTGTTGCTCCCCGGCGGACGCCATGAGCTCGGCGGCCCCCTGCTGCGGGTGGAAGAAGCCTGGGTCAGCGCACAACCCGAAGTGGCCGAGATCCTGCGTCCCAAGCTGGAAAAGCTGGAGCAGCTCCGCGGCCGCGCGATCGCGGTGCGGCTGGCCCCGGAAGGCATCGACAGCTTCTACGATCATTTCCGCACCGTTCAGGCCGAGGAAGCCTGGGCCGCGCTAGGTGACTGGATCGAGGCAACCCAGCCGCGCCTGGGCCCCGGCGTCGCCGAGCGGTTCGCCGCCGCCCGCACCATCGACCCCGCGTCGGGGGCGACCGGTCGCGCATTCCGTCGCGCGTTGCAGGCGCGCTTGCCGCCCTTGCTGGCCGGCGGCGCTGTGCTGGTCTACCCGACCAGCCCCTGCCCGGCCCCCCTGCTGACCGCCACCTCCGTCGAGCTGGAGGCCGTGCGCCAGGCCACGATCGGCGTCACCGCCATTGCCGGCCTCTGCGGATTGCCCGAGGTGACGCTGCCAGCCGGAACCGTCAGGGGCGCACCCATCGGGCTCTCGCTCGTGGCTGCCCCCGGGCGTGACGCCGCTTTGCTGGCATTTGCCTGTGATGCCGCTGCCGTGCTCGGGTTGCCAGTGTGAACAGCAGAAGTGTGAACAGCAGCACGATGCGCATCCGCCCCGCCGCCGAAGCCGACCTGCCCGAGATCCAGTCGATCTACGCCCATCACGTGCTGACCGGCACCGGCACCTTCGAGGAAGAACCCCCTTCGCTGGAAGAAATGGCCGCGCGGTTCGGCAAGGTCGCGGATCGTGGCCTGGCCTGGCTGGTCGCCACCGACAGCACCGGCGTCCTCGGCTACGCGTACTACACCCAGTTCCGCGATCGCTCCGCCTACCGCTTCACCGTGGAGGACAGCGTCTATATCCGCGAGGACGTGCGCGGCCAGGGCGTCGGCAAGGCCCTGGTCACGGCACTGATCGAAACCGCCACCGCCCGGGGATTTCGCCAGATGATCGCGGTGATCGGCGATTCCGAAAATACCGGATCGATCGGCGTCCATGCCAGCCTGGGCTTCCAGATGGCTGGCACGCTGCGCGCCGCCGGCCTGAAATTCGGCCGCTGGCTCGACGTCGTCACGATGCAGCGGGCGCTCGGCCGAGGCAACGCGGATGTTCCAGCAGCGGACTAGCAATCCGCCGGCACCGCGTTGACTTTGCTCGAAAGCGCTTCAGTCTCGCCGATGGCGCTTTCAACCAGAGGCAGAATGCATCCCACCAATCTGCTGTTCATCATGTCGGACGAGCACAATCGCCGCATCCTGGGCTGCGACGGACATCCGATGATCCGCACGCCGCATCTCGACGCATTGGCGGCCCGCGGCACCCGCTTCACCGATGCCTATTGCAACTCGCCGATCTGCGTGCCGTCCCGCGCCAGCTTCGCCACCGGCCGCTACGTTCATCAGATACGCTTCTGGGACAATGCCATCCCCTATGACGGCTCGGTGCCATCCTGGGGTCACCGGCTGATCGAGCATGGGCACCGCGTCACCTCGATCGGCAAGCTGCATTATCGCAGCACGACCGATCGCAACGGCTTCGACGAAGAGATCATGCCGTTGCACGTGGTGGATGGGGTGGGCGACCTGCTGGGCTCCATCCGCGACGATACGCCGCCGCGCAAGGCGGCACTGCGGCTTGCCGAACAGGCCGGCCGCGGCGATTCAAGTTACCAGGGATACGATGACCGCATCGCCGAGGCCGCCACCCATTGGCTGCGTCATCGCGCCGCCGACTACCGCGACCGGCCCTGGACCCTGTTCGTTTCGTTCGTCTGCCCGCATTTCCCACTGATAGCGCGGCCGCAATGGTACGACCTCTACCCCGAGGACCAGGTGCCCTGGCCGGCGCTGTATGCGCAGCACGAACGTCCCACCCATCCGTTCCTGACCGCCATGCGCGACGTGCAGATTTACGATCAGGCGTTCGATGAGCGCAAAGTGCGCAAGGCCGTCGCCGCCTATTTCGGCATGGTCAGTTTCCTGGACGACAATGTCGGCAAGCTGATCGGTGCGTTGCAGGAAACCGGGCTCGCCGCCGATACGCGCGTGATCTACACGAGCGACCACGGCGACAACCTCGGCGCCCGCGGCCTGTGGGGCAAGTCCAACATGTACGAGGATTCCGCCGGCGTGCCGCTGATCATGGCCGGCCCGCAGATTCCGGCCGGCGTGGTCCTGCGAGAGCCGGTGTCCCTGGTCGATGCGTTCCCGACCATCCTGGACTGTGCCGGCGTCCCGACCGATCCGGCGGACGCCGACCTGCCAGGCACCTCATGGTTCAAGGTCGTCTCCGGCACCCGGCCACACCGCGTGTTCAGCGAATACCACGCGGTCGGCGCGGCAACCGGTGCCTTCATGATCCGCAAGGGCGCGTTCAAATACGTCCATTACGTCGGCATGCCGCCGCAGCTCTTCGATCTCGAAGCCGATCCGTGGGAACGCCGCGATCTCGGCACCGATCCCGGTTACGCCGGGCTGGTCGCCGACTGCGAGACCGAGCTTCGCCGCATCGCCGACCCGGCGGCCGTCGACCGGCTGGCACATGCCGACCAGGCCGCACGGATCGCCGAGTTCGGCGGACGGGAGGCGGTGATCGCCCGCGGCAGTTTCGGCTATTCGCCCGTACCAGGCACCGAGCCTGCTTACGACTGAAACAAACCCGGCAGGAGATCACGACATGGCCGCGGCGGCCCGCACCGCGATCACGCGGAATCGCTGGACGCGCATCCTGGGCGTCGCGTTCATCATGTACGTGCTGTCGTTCGTCGATCGCACCAACATCGCCATGGCGATCCCCGCCATGCGCAGCGAACTGGGGCTCAGCCAGGCCTCCATCGGCTTCGCCACCAGCGTGTTCTTCTGGGGTTATCTGGTGCTGCAGATCCCCACCGGGCGACTCGCCGGGGTATGGAGCGCCAAGCGTGTGATCGGTGGCCTGCTGGTGCTCTGGAGCATCGTGTCGCTGTCGACCGCGCTGGTGCACAGCGAGGCCGAGCTGATCCTCAATCGCTTCGCGCTCGGGCTCACCGAAGGCGGCGTGCTGACCTGCACGATCGTGCTGATCCGCTCCTGGTTCAGCCGCGCGGAGCGGGCCCGGGCGAACATGGTGTTCCTGGCCAGCCTGGCGGTGGCGCCGATGATCGCCAACCCGATCTCGGGATTGATCCTGAGCTATTCGTCGTGGCGGACGATGTTCGTGATCGAAGCACTGCCAGCCCTCGCGTGGGTGGTCGTATGGTGGTGGGCGATCGACGACTCGCCGCGCCAGGTCACCTGGATGCCGGAAGCCGAACGCACCGCGTTGCTGGCGACACTCGACGCCGAGGCCGCCCAGGTGCCCCCACAGCGCGGCCACTGGCTCACCGCCCTCCTCAATCCGGCGATTCTGCTGCTCGCCCTCTACAACTTCCTCGCCCTGATGGCGGAGTGGGGCGTGACCTTCTGGCTGCCCAGCGTGTTGAAGGAAACCGGCCTGTCCATCGGCACGGTCGGATTGCTGGCATCAGTGCCCTACCTGCTCGGAGTGCTGATGATGATCGGCGTGGCGTCCAGCTCCGACCGGTGGCAGGAACGCAAATGGCACATGATTGCCTGCACGACGGCCTCCGGCCTGTTTCTGCTGATCGCGCAACTTGCCGGTGCGGCGGGCACCCTGGCGACGGTGTTGTTTCTTACCTTCGCCATCGGGTCGTTCCTGGGTCGCTTCGGACCGTTCTGGACCCTGCCGAGCGAGGTGCTGCCACCCGCGGTGGCCGGCGTCGGCATCGGGCTGATCAACGGCACCGGGAATCTCGGCGGCACCGTGGGGCCATATTTCTTTGGCTATGTGCGCACGGTGACCGGCAGCTTCAGCCTTGCGCTGACCGCGGCCGGCATCGCCCTGATCGTCGGCAGCCTGGTCGCGATTCCGATCCGCGCCGGGCGCATCGCCACGTCGGAACGCACCGGGAAACGCGCCGCCCGCGCGTAACCGGCATCGCGGGGGCCAGCAGCTTGCTGTGAACTAATTCACACATCGGATGCTG
>DATDIC010000270.1:0-8995 GCA_036521275.1 Acetobacteraceae bacterium | reverse complement strand
CTTCAATCGTGCCACAGTTCTTCAACGTCGCGCTGCTCTGGAACAACATCGCCGCATTTGCGGCCGGAGCGCTGGAAACGCTCGCACTTGGCGGATCGGCGGTGCTGATCAGCTTCGTCTGCGGGCTGATCGGCTGGCTGTGCAAGACATCGCACCACCGACCAGTGGCGTTGCTGGGCACCTGGTACGTGGAAGTGTTCCGAAACACCCCGACCTTGGTGTACCTGTATCTATTCTATTTCGGGCTGCCGACCGTCGGCGTGCATCTCGGCGCCTTCATCTACGCCATTCTGGCACTCGGCATCCAAGGTGGCGCCTATGTGGCGGAGATCCTCCGCGGTGCCTATTCCGCGATCGGCAGCGATCAGCGAAATGCAGCCCAAGCGCTCGGTCTGCGGCCCTGGCAATCGCTGGCGCTCATCGAACTGCCTCAGATGATTTCCGTCGCCTTTCCCTCGCTCGGAAACCAGGTGATCTCGCTATTGCTAGGCACCGCTCTCGCGAGTGTCATCGCTGTGCCGGAGATGACCTACCAGCTTCAGGTCATTGGTGATTCCACGTATCAGTATTTCAGCGTCTTCAGCATGGACGCGATCGCCTATGTGGTGCTGGCACAGGTGCTGAGTCAGTTGTTCCGTTTGGCAGACCGGCGATGGTTCGGCCGATGGCGGAGGCACGCCTAGATGGCAGCGTTGCAGCCCTATCTGCTTCTGCTACTCAGAGGCGCCGGGATAACCATCGAGATCTCGCTGCTGGCGCTGGTGTTCTCTTCCGCCATCGGCGTGGTGATCGGGCTGCTCGCCACCTCCGGCCGCTGGCTGTACCGTGCCACCCGCGTGTACATAGAGCTGATCCGCTCCATACCGCTGCTGGTTCTGATCTTCTTCGCCTACTACGCTATCCCGGTCGTCGTGAACGTGAACGTCTCGCCCTATGCCGCGGCAACCGCGGCGCTGTCGATCTATGGCGGCGCCTACATGAGCGAGGTGGTGCGGTCGGGCATCGAAGCAGTCGGTCGCAACCAATGGGAAGCGGCGCGATCGCTCGGGATGCGATATCCTGGGATCATGGCGCTAATCGTCCTGCCGCAGGCTATCCGCGTTATGATTCCGGCGGGGATCGGCGTCTTCATTGATCTGATCAAGGGATCATCGGTCGCCAGCATCATCGGTTTCGTCGAGTTGATGCAGACCGCCATCAACGTGCGCAACACGATCTTCAGCCTGAGCCCGATCTTCGTCGCCGGCGTCCTCTACTTTTGCATCTGTTACATATTGTCGCGCTTTGGCTCCATGCTGGAGCTGCGGCTGGGCACCCCGTTGCACGCAGTTGCCGATCCGGCCGGCGGCACCGCAGTCGGTCCGGCGCCATCGGTCGAGTCGTCCGTGCGTTCGTAACTATTGCGAACGCGCCGGCCTCGTTCGCCGCATCAGCTCTCGTTGGATTTGTCGAGGATGGGCTGGAAGGTGTTGGTGGCCTGCTTGAGCTGGGTGGCGACGTCCTGGCCGAGGACGATGTTGGTGAGGGCAGCACCGATGGTGTCGCGGAACTCGGTGACCGGGACGATGACCGGCAGGCCGGAGCGGGCCATCTTCAGGCTGGCCTGGGTGGTGTCGAACCATTCCTGCGGGAACTTGCTGGATTTGATGATCTCGGTCTGGCCATAGACGGAGAGGCGCGGCGGGGTGCCGGAGCCGGTGGCGAGCACGTTGGCGAACATCTGCTTGCCGGTGACCCATTGCAGGAACAGCCAGGCGGCTTTCTTGTTTTTTGCGTTGGCGGGGATGCCGACGCCGTCGATGAAGGTGGCGCAGTTATGCGCCTTGGGACCGGCCGGCACGGGGGCGAAGCCGAGCTGGCTGACGACCTTCGACTTGGTGGGGTCGACCAGCGGGGCGGAGAAGCCGATGCCATCCCACCACATGGCGGCACGGCCCTGGCTGAAGGTGGTCTGGCATTCGTTCCAGTTGAAACCTACGTTGCCGGGCGGGCCGCATTCGCGCATGATGGTCTGGTACCACTTGCCGGCGTCGATGGCCTGGGGCGTGTCGGTGAGCAGCTTCTTGCCATCAGGGGTGACGGTCTCCTGGTCCCAGCCGAGCAGGATGTTGTCATAGAGGACGACGTTGGCGTTCTTCAGGCCGCGTCCGACAAAGCCGTACACGCCCTTGGACGGATCGGTGAGCGCGTGGGCCATGCTCATCATCTCGTCGAAGGTCTTGGGCGGGGCGTTGAAGCCTTTCTGCGACAGGAGCTGCTTGTTGTAGAAGACGATGAACAGGTCCTGGTTCAGCGGCAGCACGTTGAGCTTGCCGTCGGAGCCGGTGGCGACCTCCATGGATGGCTTGCTGAAATCCGCCTCGTCGAAGTCCGGCATGGTGAGCGAGGGATCGGCGATGTAGGGGCGCAGGTCCTGCATCCATTTGGCTTTTTCGATCAGCCGCTTCTGCACGTGCATGCCGACATTGACGACGTCGAAGCTGGGATGGCCGGAGGCCATCTCGATGGCCACCTTGGGGCGCTGCTGCTGCTCGGGGATCTGCTCGAAGCCGACGGTGATGCCGGTGAGGTTTTCGAATTCCTTCATGTGGGCGCGGGCGACGTCGCCGCGTGGGGAGAGCTGGTAGTTGACCTCGATGTGCTGGCCCTTGAACTGCTTCCAGTCGAACTGCGATTGGGCGTTGGCACGCGCGACGATGGCGGGCGCGGCGAGCGCGGCGGCGGATGCCTGAAGCAGGTGGCGGCGGCGGATCATTCTAGGTCTCCTCCCGGGTGCCCTTTCAGGGCTCGGGAGGGACCATAAGCGGAGCGGCGAGCGGGAGAAAGTGGGCAGGAAGGAAGCAAGATTCACCGCAGAGGCGCAGAGGCGCAGAGATTCACGCGGGGTTTTGCAATCTGCCGGCCGGCTTGCCTTCGTGTCTTCGCGGTGGTTTTTCGCGTGTTCGCCGGGCTGACACTTTAGGGCGTGATCGCTTGAGGCTGACGGTCGGAACGCGTGAATCACGCTAGCGAACAATGAGTCTTAGAGCCTGAGCGCTTCATCTTGAAGCGATCAGGCTCTAAGGGCGAAGAGGGGTGCTAGCCGGTGGCGATCTTTGCCAGCACGGGCGGGAAGCGCGATTCCGGGATGCGCAGGACCCTGGTGCCGGCTTCGTCCTCGATTTCCACCTTGTAGATGAAGCGGTCAGCGCCGGGGTCCGCGGCAGGATCCGTTGCGTGGAGTTGCTTCAGGGCGGCGCGCTGCTCTTCCGACAGGTGGGCGCCGTCGATTTCGCCGCGCCGGCGCACGCCGCCGAAGCCGCCTTGCCGCTCGACCGTAACCTTCATGCCGGTCCCCTATGCAAGCTGGGCAGCTTCCGCCGCCGTAAGCACGCCCACGTCCGCCCACGCCGTGGCGACTTTGGCGGCGATGGAGGTGTCGCCGGGCGTGAGGTCGCGGGCAACGGATATGGTGGCCTGCGCGCATTTGCGGAAGTCGGCGGCGGGGGTGAGCCGTTCGGTGAGGGTAGTGTACCAGATGGTGCCGGGGGTTTCCCAGGCGTTGCCGCCGATGGCCTGGGCGGCGAGGACGAAGGCGCGGTTCGGAATGCCGGAATTGATGTGGACGCCGCCGTTATCGTCCTCGGTCCGCACGTAGCCGCTCATGTGTCCGGGCTGCGGGTCCTTGCCGAGGCGCGGGTCGTCGTAGGCGGTGCCGGGGTTGGCCATGTCGCGCAGGGCGCGGCCCTGGATCCCCGGGGCGAGGATGGTGTTGCCGATCAGCCAGTCGGCCTGGGCGGCGCTGTGGCCGGCGGCCCATTGCTTCACCAGGGATCCGAACACGTCGGAGAAGGATTCGTTCAGGGCGCCCTGCTCGCCCTGGTACGGCAATTGGGCGGTGAACTGGGTGATGCCATGGGTGAGCTCGTGGGCGATGACTTCGAGGGCACCGGTGAAATGGACGAAGATCTGGCCGTCACCGTCGCCGTACACCATCTGCTGGCCGTTCCAGAACGCGTTGTCGTAGCCCTGGCTGTAATGGACGGATGAAACCAGCGTGCGCCCGTTGCCGTCCACCGATTCGCGCCCGAACAGGTCGTGGAAGAAGGTCCAGGTGGTGCCGGCGTGGTCGTAGGCTTCGTTGACGGCCTGGTCGGTGTCGGCGGCGCTGGCCTCGACGCGCTTGAGATTGCCGGGCAGGTCCTCGGAGCCGGCACAATCAAAGACCTGGCGGCGCAGTCCGGCCCGCTGTGGCGCGACGGCGGCGATGCCGGTGCGCAACTGGGAGCGGACGAGGGTCATGCTCTCATTGATGTGGAGGGTGCGGGCGGCGGTGGCGGCGATGGTGGGATCGGTGGTGGAGGCGAGGCGATGGAGGATGTGGGGCGGGACGACGAAGCAGCAGCAGGGGCAGGCGGTGAATGCGGTGGGCATGAATGCGGGTTCCTGTGGGGATTAAATTCGTTGCGGGTGAAATTGGGGGGCGGCAGGCTGTGTGGGGCGCCGGCGCCGCCCGGATGCCTTGGGGAGCCTCGCCTCGGCCCGGACACTACCATAGCGTGTGGTGAAAAGCGAATCTTTTAAGAAAAAAGTCCCAGCGGCATTGCTTTCGCAATACCTGACCGCATTGAGCGGTGACCCACGTTCGTCGTTCCCGCGAAACGCGGGAATCCACGCGAAATCCTCGAATTGCATAAGCTTTTGCGTGGATGCCCGCTTTCGCGGGCATGACGGATCCGCGGGAATGAGGGGTCAGACTTCGCTGTCCGCGCGGTTTACTACGATGCGATAGCAGGAAAGATTTCTGCTCCCTCGAAAGCGTGGCCCTCTCCGCCGATTGCAGACGCTTGGCCCTGTCGGCCAGATCAATCCTGGACCGGCCCCAGCGGGGGCAGGCCGGGTGACGGGGGTGCAGCGGGCGGACCAGGCTGCGGCAGGGGAGCGGCTGGCGGTGGTGTGTAGGGCAGAGGCGGCGAAGCTGGTGGGGCGACGGAGGGCGCCATGCTGGCGGGAGGCGGTGGGGTGTAGGGCAAGGACGGTTCCGGCGGCGGCGGCTGAGTGACCGGTTCCGGCAAAGAGCCGGGCGGCGACAGCGGCACGGGAAGCCCAGCCGCGCCAGGGGGCTGATATCCAGGAGGCTGATATCCGGGGGGCTGATATCCGGGCGGTTGCGATCCGGATGGGGGCATGGGAGGCGGCGGCGCTGCATATGACGGCGATCCGGGTGGCTGCAGCGGCACTTGTTGCACAGGAGCTGCGGTGGCGCCGGGGCTCAAAACCCACCGCCCGAGCGCCTGGCGGACCCGGTATTCGAACTCTACGTTCATCTGGTCGATCAGGTTGCGCGTGAGATCGGCGAGCGGGCCGGCGAGGTCGCCCTCGACCCCGGATATCTGGCGGGTGACGGTGGCCTGCGCGTAGCCGGCACGGACCCCGGGCGACGGGTAAATGCTCAAGGTGACCGACATCACGCCGGTGATCACGTTGCCGGTCTGCACCATCGACGCGTTGTTGACTGTGAACACGGCCTGGCCGGTCGGACCGACGGGCTTCAGGCGCTGCTGGGCCATCTGCTCCAATGCCTGCACCGGAGAGATCGGGTCCAGCCGGCTGACATCGGGCGGCACGCCGGAGGGGACGTATTGCGATTCGACATTAAGGGTGGCGACGTTCAGGGGCAGCGGCGTCAGATAGCTGAAATCCAGCGCCTGGGCGGCCGGCGGTTCCTCCGACCCGAACGTGCACGCGGTCAGCGCGACGGTCAGAGCCAGGACGACGGAGCGGGTCAAGGATTGCAGTTGCATGCCGGGCCTCGTGCGGGCGCGGCGGACACCAGCAAAGCCACGGCGGCACGTCAATGGCGCGTCACTGTCGTGCCGCCGCCCCATGCACGTCCGCGCGCGGGAAGCGGAAATCGAAATTGCAGAACTCGCAGGTCATGACGATGTCGCCATCCACCGTCATGTGGTCGAGATCGTCGGCGGGGAAGCCTTCCAGGATGCCAGCCAGGCGCGCGCGGGAGCAGCGGCAGCCGTAGGAGAGTGCGCTGGCGCGGTCGGCGGCGACGCCCTCGGTGTGGAACAGGCGGTAGAGCAGGCGCTCGGGCAGGAGGGAATCGTCCAGCAGCTCCGCGTCGGAGATCGTGCAAGCCAGGGCGACGGCGGTGCGCCAGCTTTCCTCCTGCTCCGGCTCCGACATGTCCGGGTCGATGCTGCCGACGGCAATCTTTTCCAGGATCAGGGCGCCGGCGCGCCAGCCGGACTCGGTTTCCTCGCAGGCGAGGTGGAGGAAGCAACGGAGCTGCTCGGAGGTGCGGAAATAGTGCAGGGCCATGTCGGCGAGGCTGTCGCCTTCGATGGTGACGATGCCCTGGTGGCGGTGCTGATCGGGGCCCTGGTCGACGGTGAAGGCCAGGTAGCCGCTGCCGAGCAGGCTGGCGGCGCTGGGGTCCGGCTGGCTGGCGAGCAGGCTATCGAGCTTGCCGGCATTGCTGCGGGCGTAGCCGCGGAGCGCACCGCCATCGGTGCAGTCGGCCAGGAGCATCGGCACGGGGCCATCGCCCTTGGCCTGGATGCTGAACGAGCCGCGGAACTTCAGGGCCGCGGCCAGGCCGGCGGCAAGCGCCAGCGACTGGCCCATCAGGCGGCGGACGACCGGCGGGTTGTCGTGACGGGTGAGCAAGGCGTCAGCGAGCGGGCCGAGCCGGATCAGGCGGCCGCGCACGGGCCGACGGGGCAGGAAGAACGGAGTGATCCCGCGCGGCACGACGATGTCGGGCACCGCCGGGCGCAAGCTGTCTAGGAAAGCCGGCATTTCTGGCATCGCCGAGAGATAGGCGCGCGGCCGGGCTGGCACTACCATCGGAGGCATGCAGGAGGACATGATCAGGTTCCGGCCGATGCGCGCGGAGAATGCGGCAGTGGTGGCGGGACTGATCCGGACGGCGTTCGCGCGGCAGGCGGTGCCGGTGGATCCGCCGGCGTCGGCACTCGAGGTGACGGCGGAGGTGGTGTTGGCGCACCTTGCGGGCGGTGGCGGCGGCGCGATCGCCGAAGCGGGCGGGCGCGTGGTCGGCAGCGTGTTGTGGGAGACGCGGGCGGACGGGCTGTATGTCAGCCGGTTGGCGGTGGATCCGGAGGCGCGGCGACGGGGGATCGGGCAGGCGCTGATGGGTTTGGCGGAGCAGGCGGCGCGGGGTGCGGGGGCGGCGCGGCTGTCGCTCGGGACACGGCTGGCGCTGAGCGGCAACCGGCGGCTGTTCGCGGCGTGCGGGTATATCGAGGTAGCGGAGCACGCGCATCCTGGATATGCCGAGCCGACCTGGGTGGAGATGGAAAGGCGGCTGGGATGAGGAGAGTCGTGTGTCGGGCGGGCGGCAAAAGGCAAGAAAGTTCACCACGGAGACGGGGAGACACGGAGGTTTGCGCGGAGGCTCCGCGATTTTCCGGCTGGCTTGACGATAGGCGGCCGTCGCCTTGGTGCCTCCGCGGTGAAGCTTTCGGTGGGCCGGAGGCTTGGTACTACATCTTCTTGGGCGCGGGTGGGGTGGCACCCGGAGCCGGGCTGGCGGCGGGCATGAATGCCTTGCCCTGCTGGGCGGAGGACAGGCTCTGCGCGTTCAACTGGTCCGTGGTCGTTTCGGCGTTGGTTGCCGCGGCGTGATGCATCGGCTTCTTCTTGGCCGCTGCCATCGCCGGTACGGCGCCGAGCAGTGCCAGAGCAAGGCCGGCGAGCAAAAGCTTCGCACTCAGTCGTTGCATGAGGTTTGGATCCTTCCATGTTGGCCGGGAGACCGGCAGAAACGCCTGCCTCCCGGAACAGTCTAGCATGAAAACGGATGCCGCACAGAGCCGTTCATGGCAAGGCGGCGCCGAAGCAGAACCGGAGCACGCCGTAGAGCAGGCCGCCCACCAGGAAGCCGACGAGAGTTCCGTTCACGCGGACGAATTGCAGGTCCTTGCCGACGCGGAGTTCGAGCCTGTCGGTGATGGTGGCGGCGTCCCACCCACCGACGACCTGGGCGATGAAATCGGCCAGCCGCGCCTGGGCGGAGGGCAGCACGCTGCGCAGGATGGTTTCGGCTGAGTCGTGCACCTTCGCCTGCATCGCCGGATCGCGTTCGAGCATGATGCCGAGATTGTCGAGCGCGCCTTCGATAATGGTGACGGTGCGGCCGTTGGGGCGGGCGGCGTCCGTTTCCAGCGTGAGGCGGAGACGGGACCACAGGTCCCACATCCAGGCCATGATGGTTTCGTGCGCTACGACGCGGCGGATGGCGGCGCCGATTTCTGCCGCGCGTACCGGATCGTGCTCCATGCGCTCGATCTCGCGGCGGATCCATTCGTCGAAGGCGGCGCGCAGCTCGGAGCCATCCGGGCTCATTTTGTCGAGCTCGGTGTTGACCACACCGAGGACGCGGCGGGCGATGGTGGCGCCGAGCGCCCAGCCGACGAGGCGGCCGCCCTGGTCGCGCACGCGTTCCTCGATGGCTAGCTGCAAGTCTTCTTCCTTGCTGGCGAGCAGCGTCTTGAACTGGCCGAGGATGAAGCCGAACACCTCCTGATGGCGGCCGCCTTCGACCATGCCGCGCAGGGCGCGGGCGACCACCTGGCCGGCGGCGGCGCCGCCCAGGAGCCGGGGGATGATGCGGCGGGCGAGCTGGCGGGCGCGGCCGTCTTCCACCGAGGCGAGGATGCGCGGCAGGGCGGTGGCGATCGCCTGGGCGGCGGGACGGGCGGAGGCGGGGTCGGAGAGGAAACGGTGCAGGATGCCGGCAAGGTCGAGGCGGCGCAGCACGCCGGCGACCTCTTCTCCGGTGAAGACGTGGCTGGCGACGAAGCGGCCCAGCGCGCGGCCGAGCCGCTCCTTTTGGCGTGGGATGATCGCGGTGTGCGGGATCGGCAGGCCGAGCGGGTGGCGGAACAGCGCGGTCACGGCGAACCAGTCGGCGAGGCCGCCGACCATCGCTGCTTCGGTGAAGGCGATGACGAAGCCCCAGGCGGGGTGCGGCGAAACC
>DATDIC010000269.1:0-9692 GCA_036521275.1 Acetobacteraceae bacterium | reverse complement strand
CTGCTCACCCTTCGCACCGCCTTCGAGCAGGCGAGACACTCCCGATGAGGAAACCAACAACTGGAGAGCCGTGTGCGGGAAAACCGCACGCACGGTTCGGAGGGCGGGGAGGCAAGCCTTCCCGACCCCTATCGGGGAGGGTGCGGGGATGACGGGAGGCGCCGGCGAAGATGACCGTCGCCGGGGTGCCGATGAAGGAGGCGCGGATCTCGGCGCAGCGGGTGCGGCGGTGGCTTGGCCGTGGAGCATGCGGGGCATAGGTTCGGATGAACGCCGGAAGGAAAGATCGCGATGCGGCTGAAGGGAAAACGCGCGCTTGTGACGGGAGCAGGCGCGGGCTTCGGCGCGGGTATCGCACAGTGCTTCGCGGAGGAAGGCGCGCGGGTCGTGTGCCTGGACCTGAACGAGGCGGCAGCCGCAGCCGTTGCGGCGCGTCTGCCGGGCAACGCGATCGGCATCGCGGCCGATATATCCGATGGGGAAGCCATGCGCGGCGCGGTGGAGCAAGTGGTCGATCGGATGGGTGGTCTCGATATCATCGTCAACAATGCCGGAATTACCCAGAAGCCGCGGCGAGCCGCGCGGGTGCCCGAGGCGGACATCGACCGGCTGTTCGCCGTGAATGTGAAGAGCCTGTACCATATGGCGGTGCACGCGGTGCCGCTGCTGCGCGCCGCCGGCGGGGGAGCGATCGTCAATATCGCTTCGGTTACGGCATTGCGGCCTCGTCCCGGCATGGCCTGGTATAATGCGAGCAAGGCCGCGGTGATCTCGTTGACACAGTCGCTGGCGGGTGAGCTGGCGGCCGACAAGATCCGGGTCAATGCGGTCGCTCCCGTGCTCGGCCGCACGGCGATGGCGAGCGCGATGTTCGGCGACGAGGCTGAGGCGGCGCTGGAGCGGCTGGAGGCGGGCGTGCCGCTTGGCCGTCTGTGTGAGCCGGCTGATGTGGCGGCGGCGTGCCTCTATCTCGTCTCGCCGGAGGCGGGCTTTATCACCGGTGTCGTGCTGCCGGTGGATGGGGGACGGCTGATTGCGTGACACCAGGGCGCGTTGAGGGGGATCCATGTGGTGGGGGTCTCGGAATTTCGGGGGGCGCTCGCGTGGATGCCCGCCTTCGCGGGCATGACGGGGAGGAGCGGGCGTGACGGGAAGGAGCGGGCATACGGGGAGGAGCGGGCATGACGGGGAGGAGCGGGAATGACGGGGAGGAGTGGGCGTGACGGGTTTTTCTCGGGCAGGACGGATGTTTCGTGCGTGGGCCGATCTCGGGTCCTCGTACGCGCGGGTTGTGGACTCCGCTACGCGGTGCGGCCGAATAGCCCGGCGGGACGGATGAGCAGGACCAGGATCATCAGGACGAAGATCGCAACGGAGGAGGCCTCGGGGTAGAACACTTTCGTCACGCCTTCGATCAGGCCGACGACGAACCCCATGACGATCGGGCCGGCAATCGAGCCGAGGCCGCCGATGGTGACCACGGCGAAGGCGATGATGACGATGTTCTGCCCCATGTTGGGATCAACCGAAGTGATGGGCGCGCCCAGCACGCCGGCAAACGCCGCCAGCGCGCCACCGAGCGCGTAAATCAGGGTCACGAGGCGTGGCACGTTGATGCCGAAGGCGCGGACCAGGGCGGCGTTCTCGGTTGCCGCGCGCAGGACGGAGCCGAGGCTGGTCTTCTCGATCGACAGCCAGATGAGCAGAGATAGCGCGACAGCGGCGACAACCACCCAGGCGCGGTATATCGGGAGGATCATGAAGCCAAGCCTCAGGCTGCCCTGAAGCGTCGCCGGAATGTCGTACTCCATCCCTTGCGTGCCGAATTTGACGCGGAACAATCCTTCGATGATGAGGGCGAGGCCGAAGGTCAGCAGCAGGCCATAGAGCGGATCGACGCCGTACAGGTGGCGGACGAACAGCCGTTCCAGCAGCATCGCGAACACGCCGACGATGGCCGGCGCGAGGAACAGCGCACCCCAGTAGCCGACGCCGAGATAGCTCGCCAGCATCCAGGCGATCATGGCGCCCATCATGAACAAGGCGCCGTGGACGAAGTTGATCACGTTCAGCAGGCCGAAGATCACCGCCAGGCCGAGCGACATCAGGGCGTAGAACGCGCCGTTGATCAGGCCCAGCAGGACCTGGCTGAACAGCAGCGCGGTGGGAACGCCGAAGATCACGTGCGATGCCCCTGTGGGATCATAGCTGCCGGATCATAGCCGCAGCCGGGTGCGGGCGCTGATCACGCCGACGATGCCACGACGGAACGCGAGGACGCAGGCGACGAAGACGATGCCCTGCAGCACGTACACCCAGTCGCCGAGCGAGGCGAGATAGTTCTCCATCGAGGTCACCAGGATGGCGCCGATGACGGGTCCGAGCAGCGTGCCCATGCCGCCGGTCAGGGTCATCAGCACGACCTCTCCGGACATCGAGAAATGCACGTTCTCCAATGAGGCGATGCCGAAGACGATGGCCTGCATCGCGCCGGCCAGGCCGCTGAGCGTGCAGGAGATGATGGTGGCGATCAGCTTGTAGCGGACGGTGGCGTAGCCGAGCGAGAGGGTGCGCGGCTCGTTCTCGCGGATGGCCAGCAGCACCTGGCCGAACGGCGAATGCACCACCCGCACGATCAGCAGGAAGCCGGCCAGGAAGATGATGGCGACGACGACATACATCGTCCGGTCCGGGGCGAGCGACAGCACGCCGAACAGGCGGCCGCGCGGGACCTGTTGCAGTCCGTCCTCGCCGCCGGTGAAGCCGGTCGCGCGCACGCAGACGAAATACACCATCTGCGCGAGCGCGAGCGTGATGGTGGCGAAGTAGATGCTCTGGCCCTGGCGGCGCAGCGCCAGCCAGCCGAACGCGGTGCCCATCACCAGGCCGGTGGCGCCGCCGGCCAGCATGGCGAGCAGCGGATCGAGGTGCCAGTAGCGCGCGGTCCAGCCGCCGACATAGCTGCCCATGCCGAAGAAGGCAGCGTGGCCGAACGACATCAGCCCGACATAGCCGATCATCAGGTTGTAGGCGGCGGCGAACAGCGCGAAGCACAGCGCGTTCATCAGGAAGATCGGGTAGACGACGAACGGCGCCACCACCAGGGCGACGATCAGGCAGGCGAGCATGACCAGCTCGGAGCGTGACAGGCCGAGCCCGCTTCGCGCGCGCTCGGCCAGCCACCGGGGTCGGCGCATTCAGGTGTGCTTCAGCATCGGGCACACGCTCTGGGAGATCGGCCGGAAGGCTTCCTCGGCGGGAATGGTTTCAAGTATCTTGAAGTAGTCCCACGGATATTTCGATTCGGCCGGCGTCTTCACCTGCACCAGGAACAGGTCGTGGATCAGGCGCCCGTTCGGCAGCAGCTTGGCGTTGACCGCATAGACGTCGTTGATCTTGATCTCGGCCATGGCGGCGCGGACCTTGTCGGCATCGGTGGTGCCGGCCTTCTGTACCGCCCGCAGGTAATTCAGCGCCGCTGAATAGGTGCCGGCGTGCAGCTCTGACGGCAGGTGGCCGAAGCGCTTCTTGTAGCGCTCGGAAAAGTCGCGCGACTGGGCGTCGCGGTCCCAGTAGAACGGCACTACCGCCTCCAGCCCTTGGGTGGCTTGCAGGCCGAGCGTGTGCACGTCCTCGGTATAGATGTGCAGGCTGGTGACCTTGTGGTCGGCATCGGCCAATCCGAATTCGCGCGCCTGCTTGAAGGCGGTGACCAGCCGGCTGCCGCCGGAGATCAGCAGCGCCACCACTTTGGCGCCCGAGGCCTGGGCCTGGACGAGGAACGAGGAATAGTCGGTGGTTTCCAGCGGGATGGTCACGCTGCCCAGCACCTTGCCGCCGGCGCTGGCGATGGCGGTGCGGGCCGCGGTTTCCAGCGTGTGGCCGAACACGTAGTCGGAGGTGAGGAAGAAGAAGGTGTTGAAGCCCGCCTTGATCAGGGGACGGACGGTCTGCGCGTCGGCATACGTATCGAGGCCCCATTGCATCGCGTAGGGGTTGCAGTCCTGCTCGCTGATCCGGTCGGTGACGGCGCCGACGAAGATGGCGAGCTTCTTTTTCTCCGCGATCACCTGGTCGACGGCCAGGGCGATGTCGGAGTTCGGCACGTCGAGCAGCACGTCCACGCCATCCTGATCCAGCCAGCGGCGGGCGATGGCGGCGCCGACGGCGGGTTTCTGCTGGTGGTCGGCGGAGATCACGACGATCGGGCGGCCGATCACCTTGCCGCCGAAATCATCGACCGCGAGCTGGGTGGCGTCCACCGAGCCCTGCCCGTTGAGGTAGGAGGTCGGGCCGGCCATGTCTTCCAGCACGCCGAGCTTCACCGGTGGCGGCGACTGTTGCGCCCGGACGCGTGATCCCAGCAAGGGTGATGCCAGCATGGCGGCGGTGGCAATGAGTGCGGAACGTCTGTGCATGTTTCCTCCGTTGGCGTGATTGGGCTGGGCTAGGGTTGCGGCATGTAGGGCGGTGCGGACTGCAGGGTCTGCGTGCCGTCGATGACGAGTTCGGTGCCGGAGATCTGACGCGCGGCATCGCCGGCGAGGAAGACCGCGGCATGGGCGATGTCCCAGACGGTGGCGGCGCGGCCGCTGGGGATGGTGGCGGCGCGGCGCTGCATGATCTCCTCCATGCGGTTGCCGCCGAAACGAGCGCCGATCCGGCGCCTGATCTCCGGCGTGTCGACGTAACCGGGCAGGATGCAGTTCGCCCGGATGCCTTGCGCGGCGTGATCGAGCGCGATCACCCGGCTGAGCTGGATCAGCCCGGCCTTGGCGGCGTGATAGGCTGGGGAGCTGCCGGCGACCGGTCGAAACCCGGCGACGCTGCTGATGAAGGTGAGCACGCCGTTGCCCGCCTGCAGCATGGGCGGCAGCACGGCCTTGGCGGCGAGGAAGGCGCTTGTCAGATTCAGGGTCAGCAGCCGGTGCCAGTCGGCCTCGGTGGTTTCCAGCAGGCCGCCGGGACCGCCGCCGCCGACATTGTACTGCAATACGTCGATGCGGCCGAACGTGTCGACGCTGAGCCGCACGACACGTTCCATGTCCGCGAGCGAGGTCGCGTCGGCGACGGCGGTTTGGCAAGCACCGCCTTCGTCGGCGATCAGGCGCACGGTCTCGGCGAGCCGATCCGGGTCGTTGTCGACCGCGAGCACATCGGCGCCCGCGCGGACGAATTGCGCGGTTATGGCACGGCCGATGCCCCAGCCGGGGGCGGAGGCTCCGGCGCCGATCACGAGCACCGCCTTGTCGGTGAGTTGCCCTGCCATCAGGCGGCCCTTTCGGTGCTGAACTGCGCTTTCGCGCGGGCGCGCAGCAATTCCTTGCGCGGCTTGCCGCTGCCGGTGGACACGTCGTCGAAGGTGGCGACGATGCCGACATGGCGGGGCGACTTGAAGTTGGCCATTTGCGTCCTGGACCATTCGATGAGAGCGGCCGGCGTGGCGCGGGCGGCGGCGCGCAGGATGACATAGGCGACGACGACTTCCCCGAGGCGGGCATCGGGCAGTCCGATCACCTGGGCGGCGGCGATGTCTGGATGTTTCAACAGAAACCCTTCGACCTCGGCGGGGGAGACGTTTTCGCCGCCGACGCGGATGACGTCCTTGAGACGGCCGATGAAGCGGAACCGCCCGCCTGCCTCCGGCACGGCGAGATCGCCGGTTGCCAGCCAGCCGTCGGGGTCGATGGCGGCGGCGGTTTCTTCCGGCTGCTTGTAGTAGCCGGACATGACGATGCGGCCGCGGAGGAACAGCTCGCCCGGCTCGCCGGTGGCGCAGTCCGCCATGGTGCCGGGGTGACGGATGCGGATCTCCACTCCCGGATAGGGCAGCAGCAATCCGGCGGCGCGCATGTCGAACGGATCGTCCCAGCGGGCCAGTGCGGGGGAGCTGCACGTCTCCGACATGCCGTAGGAGGAGCAGAGATAGGGGATGCCGAGCTTTTCCCGGATCAGCCGATGCACTTCCGGGCCGGCGGCGGCATAGCCACCGCGCAGATGCGGCAAAGGCGGGATGTCGGGCTGGTTCATCAGCATCAGGAACATCGCATCGTTGCCGACGGTGAAGTTGCACTGGTGCTGCGCCAGCATCTGCAGCGCGAGCGCGGCATCGAAGATGGGGATGCTGACGAGGCAGGACTGCGTCGCCAGCGTGACCAGCGCCGCCGCGACCGAGCCGGCGACGTGAAAGAACGGGCGCGGGCAGAAATAGCGGTCCTCGGTGCGCACGCCCTGGTAGTCGGCGCCGCCTCGGGCGGAGATGAGCATGGCGGCGTGGCTGAGCATGGCGCCCTTCGGCCGGGCGGTGCTGCCGGAGGTGAACTGGATCAGGCCGATACTGTCCGGTTGGGCCTGTGGGGCGGCGGCGGGGCCGGCAACGCTGTCGAACGCCAGCGCCCAGTGCGGCACGCGGGAGCCGACCGCGATGTAGGTGGCGATGCGCGGCAGACGGGGGCGCAGACGTTGGAAGATGGCGAGAAAATCCAGCTTCACCACGGTGTCGGCGAAGACGACGCAGGTGACATCGGCGAAATCCAGCGCCCAGGCGATCTCCTGATCCTTCCAGCGCGTGTTGATCGGCACCGCGGTGGCGCCGAGCCAGGTTACGGCGTACCAGGCGATCAACCACTCCGGCGCGTTGGCCATGCAGATCGCGACATGCGATCCGGGGCCGATGCCGAGCGCCGACAGGCCGCCGGCCAATCGCTGCACCCGCGTGAGCAGGTCCGCGTAGCTCAGCCGGATGCCGGGCATGATCAGTGCTTCGGCGTGGCCACGATCGCCGGCCGCGGCCTGCAGCAGTGCCGGGATGGTTTCAGGTGGCATGTTTATTTGAACACCGGCTTGCGCTTTTCGATGAAGGCACGCTGGGCTTCGTGGGCGTATTCGGTCTTCGACAGTTCGTGGGTGACGTCCTGCTCGAACCGGTAGCCGTCGCGTTGGCTGAGGGTTTCGACGGTGTTGAAGTTGCGCTTGGCGTGCTTGATGGCGAGGGGGCTTTTTTCGGCGATGCGGCGGGCGATCTGGTGGGCGCGCGGCATCAACTGGTCTTGCGGCAGCACTGCTTCCACCAGGCCGAGACGGTGGAGTTCGGCTGCTGGCACGCGTTCTCCGGTGAAGAACATCAGCTTCGCCTTCGGCAGGCTGAAGAAGCGCATCAGCATCTTGTTGCCGCCGGACAGGCCGACATCGATTTCCGGCATGGAGACATAGGCGGTGTCGGCGATCAGCATGATGTCGCACATCAGCATGGCGGCGAGGCCGGCGCCGATGGCGGGGCCGTTGACGGCGGCGATGACCGGCTTGGCGCATTCCATGATGGAATAGAAGAACTCGCGCGTCAGCCGATTGTGTCGGATGTAATCGCCGGGCTGCTTGGCGATGCCGGGGCGTTCCTTGATGTCGGCGCCGGCGGAAAACAGCTTGCCGGCGCCGGTCAGGATGATCGCGCGCACATCGTCACGGTCGCTGAGCGAGTCGAAGATGAAGGTCATTTCCTCGCGGATGCGGGCGTTCTGCGCGTTCACCGGCGGGCGGTCCATGGTGACCGTCGCCACGAAATCGGCCACATCCAGGTGGCATTGTGTGAGTTCCATTGGGTTCTCCGTGGCTGCGGGCGGTCTTAGACCGGCCGCCGTTGACGTTGCGTTGTGGCGCGCCCGTTTCGTGGTGTCCGGCGCAGGGGACTTGGACGCCCGGCACCGGCCGAAGTCGTGGAGGGCCGGCCTTCGCCGGCCATGACGGCGGGGGCCGGCCTTGACGGTGGGGCCGGCCATGACGGCGGGGGCGGGGCGCGACGGGTCACGGTTTACGGCGGTTTGGTATTACTGCTCAGCGCAGCTTCCATTGCGGCTTGCGCTTTTCAGCGAAGGCGCGGGCGCCTTCTTCGCCATCTTCGGTCTCGGCGATCTCCTGATCGAGGTGGCGCGCGAGGGCCGAGAGCGAGGGCGGGAATGCGGCGGTCATGCGGTACATGCGGATTGCCGCCTGGACGGCCAGAGGTGAGCCGAGGCAGATCATTTCGGCCAGTTCCTCGGCGGCGTGCACGACTTTTTCTTTTGGAACGACCTGGTTGACGATGCCGAGCCGCAGGCATTCCTGCGCGGTGAGGCGGCCGTTGCACAGGGTGAGAAAGGCGGCGGCGGTGCGGGGAATCGCGGTGTAGATTTCGTGCGGGGCGCCGAGCCGCCCGACATTGGTGTGCTGGTCACCGAGCCAGGCGTCGTCGGCCATGACGCGGAGCTGGCATTGCAGCGCCATGTTCAGGCCGACGCCGACGGCGAAGCCGTTCAGCGCGGCGATCAGCGGCTTTTCCAGGTTGACGTCCTGCGGCTGGCCGCCGCCGCCCCAATTGAACATCGGGTTGTTGGGATCTTCGTGCGGGGTCTGGGTGCCTTCGACGCGGTGCTTCGCCCAGAATTTCACGTCGCGCCCGGCGCAGAAGGCGGGACCGGTGGCGGTGAGGATGCCGACATAGATGTTGGGGTCGAGGCCGATATCGCGCCAGCAAGAGCGCAGCTCTGCATAGGCGTAGCTGTGCAGAGCGTTGCGCACCTCCGGCCGGTTGATGGTGACGTAGGCGATGTGGTCTTTCTTCTCGTATCGGATGAATTCGAGGTTCTTCGGGGCGCTGTCGGGTTTGTAGGTGGTACGCGGCTTCGGCATGATGGTCTCCGTGATGCAGGGGGTCAGACGGTGGCGACCGGCGTGGCGGGCGAGCCGGTCGCACCGGGGAGCCGCAGCGGCGGCGCGGTGAGCATGAAACGGTTGCGTCCGGCGGCGCGCAGCCAGCGCGCCAGCGGCGTCAGGTGCCACAGCTCACCGAGATGGACGCCGAGCTTGAACAGGCAGTGTTCGTGCAGCGGTGCCTCGGCGCAACAGGCGAGGTGTTCGAGCGCCGGGTAGGCTTCCACGGCGAAATTGTCGGCGACCAGAACGGCGAGCCCGGTTTCGGTGATCCAGCGCAGCAGGCGCTGATCGCGGCCGTTCAGGACCGAGCCGGTCTTGTGCACGGTGGCGGCGTCCAGCCGGTCCGCGTGGCGCAGCAGGACATCAGCGAAGCCGGTGTGCAGGCAGACGAGATCGCCCGGTTCCACTTGCACACGATCTTCGCGCAATACCTGCATCAGGATCTCGTGGTCGACGACGACGCGTTCGTCGCCGAAGCGGGCGTGCAGGTCGATCATCACGCCGCGGCCCTGGACGCAGCGTCCGGCCATGCCGTCGATGCCGAGTGCCCGCGCGGCGGAGGTGGATTTTGCTTCGAACACGCCGATGGCGCCGGCGTCGGCCGGGTCGGTGGGGCCGACGATATCCTGGCCGCCGCGGAAGCCGTTGTAGTAGCGCGGCTCTGGCACGCCATCATCGTCGGCGTCGAACATGAAGCCGACATGCGAGAGCGCGTCCCAGTGAGTGGAATATTGCGTGTGCAGCACAACGGCGTCGTCGCAGATCAGGTCGGGCGCATCGGGGATGTCGGCGGAGACGCGGTAGTTCATGCGCGCGCGGCCGTTGCGCAGGGTGGGGCGGATCACCGGGGGATAGCGGCTGGGGCTGAGGATGTTGCCGCCGGGCTTATCGAGCGGCAGGCTGAGGCAGAAGGTGCGGCCTTCGACGATCTCACGCGCGCCGGCGCGCACGCAGTCGGGCGTGACCAGGTTGAGCCGGCCGAGCTGATCGTCGTCACCGAAATC
>DATDIC010000268.1:0-2263 GCA_036521275.1 Acetobacteraceae bacterium | reverse complement strand
AGGTCCGGACCCGGCGCAGCTTGCAGGCCCCGCATCGGATCATGGCTCGCGCATGCCCTGGTGCACCACCGGCAGAACGCGTTCCAGCAGGTATTGCAGCACCGACCGCTTGCCGACCTTCACATCGGCAGTGACCGGCATGCCGGGCATCAGGCGGAAGTTCGCCGGTATGTCGTGCAGCGCCACCCGGTCGATGGTCACCCGCGCCCGGTAATACGGCACGTTCGAACTAGTGGGCGCCGGCACCGCGCCGGTCGGATTGCGCTGGTCGTCCTGCGACGTGAAGCTGTCCGAGCTGATGATGCGGACCGTGCCGTAGGCCATGCCATACTGAGTGAACGGGAAGGTGTCGAACTTGAGCGCCACCGGATCGCCGACATGCACGTAGCCGTCTTCGTCACCGGTGATGTCGGCTTCCACCTCCAGCGGCGCGTCGGACGGCACCAGGGTAATGAGCTGCTGGCCCGACTGCACGACGGAGCCTACCGAAACCTTGGCGACGGTCAGCACCGTGGCGTCACGATCGGCGCGCAGTTCCACGAGCTGCCGCCGCAACTGATCCTTTTCCAGCGCCTGGCGGGCGGTGGCCAGTTGCCCGACCGCCTCGGCCAGCTTGTCGGCCAGGTCGGCATGCCACTGCTGGGCGAACGCGTCGCGTTCCGCCAGCACCGAAGCAAGATCCCGCTGCGACCCCTGCGCTTGCTCCTGAGCGAAGGCCAGGTTGCGCGCCATCTCCGCCCGGTTGTCCATCGCCGCCAGCGTGTTCAGCCGGCTGCCGACCTGCAGCTTCTCCAGTTGGCGGCGCATTTGCTCCACGCTCTGCGCCACCGCGAGCCGGTCGCGATAGCCGGCCGCGTCCGAATTGGCGCGGGCGATGGTGGCGATCAGGCTGTCGGCCTTCTGCCGGTAGTCCTCCAGCGTGTACTCGTATTGCGACTTGCGCTGGGCATAGATCGCCGCCTGCAATGACAGGTTCGGATCCAGTCCGGCATAGCTGAACGGCTTGTCGCTGACTTCGGCATGCATGCGCTCGACCTGCGCCTGGTAGCTCGCCACCTGCGCCGCGTCGGCGCCGAGATCGGCCGCGGCGAAGGTCGGATCCAGCCGCGCCAGCACCTGCCCTGCATGCACCGCCTCACCCTCGGTCACCTCGATCGCACGCACGATCGAGGTATCCAGCGGCTGCACCACCAGGGTCGGGTTCTTCGACACCACCTTGGCCACGGCCGTCACCACGCGGTCGACCTTGATGGCGCCCATCGCGATGATGCAGGCGACGAACATGCTGGTGATCAGCCATGCCGTGTACTGGGCCTGGCGCGGGATCGGATAGTTGATGATCGCCGTCGACGGCGACTGGAACTCGAGGATCGCCGGCAGCGTGGGATCGTGCCGCTCGGCGACGACGAGGTCAGTCACCTTGGACGAGGGTCGGGGCAATAACGGCATGGCGGGGACCTTGGTTATCCATGAAACGAGTCTGTTGCGCCCAAAGCTGGCGGTATACCTGGCAGCGCTCGAGCAATACCTGGTGCGGCGCCACGTCCATCACCTTGCCCTTCTCCAGCACCATGATCTGGTCGCATTCGGTGAGCGAGGACAGCCGGTGCGAGACGATCACCATGGTCCGGCCGCGGGCGATGCGCAGCAGGTTGGCGTTGACCAGCGCCTCGCTTTCCGGATCGAGCGCGCTGGTCGCTTCGTCCAGGATCAGGATGCGGGGATCGGTGATCAGCGCGCGCGCGATCGCCAGGCGCTGGCGCTGGCCACCCGACAGGTTGGGCGAGCCTTCCTCGATATAGGTCTCGTAGCCGTTCGGCATCCGCTCGATGAACTCCTCCGCGCCGGCAAGCCGCGCCGCGCGGACCGCGTCTTCCAGCGTCAGCCCCGGCCGGCCGGACAGGATGTTGTCGCGGATCGAGCCGCGGAACAGGAAGTTCTCCTGCAGCACGACGCCGAAGCTGGACCGCAGGTGGCGCAGGTTGATCTCGCGCAGATCGGCGGAGTCGATCTTCACATAGCCGGTGTAGTCGCGGTTGATGCCCTGGAGCAAACGCGTGACGGTCGACTTGCCGGAGCCCGAACGCCCGACCAGGCCCAGCATGGTACCGGGCGGGATCGAGAAGCTGACGCGGTCCAGTGCCGGCGTCTTGGTCCCGGTATAGGTGAAGGTGACGTCGTCGAAGGTGATGCCGCCCAGGAATTTCGGCCGCAGGCCGCCGGACTTGGCATCGACCTCCAGCGGCCGGTTCAGCACCGAGGC
>DATDIC010000267.1:0-3258 GCA_036521275.1 Acetobacteraceae bacterium | reverse complement strand
TGCCGCCGGATGGGTGATCCTGATCACCTCGCTGCAAGCCGATGACTGGCCGGCCCAGGATGTGATGGCCCTCTACCGCCTGCGATGGCGGGTCGAGCTTGGTTTCAAACGGCTGAAAAGTCTGGTTGGCCTGCATGGCCCGCCGGCCACCGACGCGCGCTCTGCCAGACCGTGGGTACTGGCGCATCTGCTGATGATCCTTCTGCTCGAGCCGCTCGTCGATGAGCTCGAGGACTCTCCCCGCTGGGCACGCGCCGCCTGACCCGACCTGGCTTGTGGCGGGCGCTGCGCCAACTGATCGCCATCCTGCTTCACGCCATCATGCCGCAACCGAGCGTTGCCCGCTTGCGACGATGTAGAGCGCGGCTCAGACGGCATCTGCACGAGCCGCCCCGACGAAAACGCCAATATCAGCGAATGGCACCGGTATTTTAGCGCCTATGCGCGAACGCGGGAATCCAGGCAAAGCCTCGGGATTTAGCTGCTCTCGCCTTGCTGCCCACTTTCGCGGGCATGACGGATCTTGCGGCCATGCCGGATCGTTGGGTCCTTCCTCCGCACGGTTGGGATGATCTGCGGCCTGCGACCTCCTGATCCACCAGCAGCATCACGGCCGGCGAAGGACCCACCCCACGTTCCCGCTCGGCGCCATCACTTCGACAGCACGTCCACCTCCACATGCGGGGCACCGGGGCCGCGCAGCAGATCGGCGGACGGCGGTCCCCGCAGCACGTCTCCCGGCGGTCCGTGCAGAATGTCGCGCGGCGGCGGGGGATCATCGTTGCAGGCATAATCGCCCGGCGCGCCCATCGGCACATTGATGTAGGCCTGACCCGTCACGCCGCTGGGCACGCCCGGCCGGCCCGCAAGATCGAGCGACAGAGGCAGCGAGGGCCCGTCCGCAGGCGGCGGCGGGCAGTCGGCGGGTTGCGCCGCTGCCTGCCCAGCGGCCAAGAGCAGCAACACGGACATCAGCGATGCGCGCATGCCGCCCAGCATGCGCACGCATCGGTTAACGGCGGATTGTCCGTCCCAGGCTGGCCAGCAGCGCCGGGATGAACACCAGGCTGGCCAGCAGCGTGCAGCCCAGGCTGATCAGCAGCAGCTCCCCCATGCTCGCCGTGCCCGGATGGTGCGACAGCGCCAACGAGCCGAACGCCGTGCTGGTGGTCAGGGCGGAGAATACGATCGCCCGCGCCGTCGCCGATCCCAGCAGCCGGGTCCGTCCGGCCCGCCAGTTCATCACGAAATAGATGTTGAACGCCACGCCCACCCCCAGCAACAGCGGCAAGGCGATGATGTTGGCGTAATTCAGCGGCAGCGGCAGCAGCACCGCGACCAGCAGCGTCATCAGCCCGGACAGCACCAGCGGCGCCAGCACCAGCGCGACATCGCGCAGCCGGCGCAGCGCGATGAACAGGATCACCGCGATCGCCGCGAACGCATAGATCGCCGCCGAGCGGAATGCGCCGACGATCGTGGCACTCGTTGCCTCGATCGTCACCGCCGGCCCGCCGGCATCCGGCACGATCGCGGTCACCTGCTTCACGAACTGCGCCAGCCCGGCGCTGGTGGCACTGACCGACAGCTTCGGCAGCACTTGGATGCGGGCGCGCCCGTCCGGCAGCACCCAATCCCGCTTGATGTCCGGCGGAAGCGAGGCAAGCGTCACCGGCTGCGCGTCCAGCGAATCCCGCAACTGGTCCAGCTCCTGAGGCAGGAACTGGGTCAGCGACGCGTTGGTGGCCATCACCGCGGCATCCGGCGCGGTCGTGAGCCGCTTCAGATCGTCCGCGATGGCGCGCAGCGGATCATCGGGCTTCAGCTTCGGCAGCGCCGGCGTGATCTGCTCCAACGCCGTGCCCGCCGCCATGCGCAGCACTGCCGGCGTGACCGGCGTAGTGGAGGCGGGCGCGGTCAGGGTTGGCTCCAGGATACCCTGAGCGTCCTGGATGATCGCCAGCTTCTTGTCCTGGTCAGCCGGAACGAAGCTGTCGATGCTGCGCACGCTATCGACCGTGGAGAGCGGGCGCAGCTTCGCGGCCAGTGCGGCGGCGTCCGGCGCGCTCGGTGCCAGTATGTCGATCGTGTACGGATTGGTCAGCGGCGAGTTCATCAGCGCGCGCAGGGTGCGCATCGCTTCGGTATGCTGGTTCTTGGTGTCCAGCGGGTTGGAATCGAACGCCAGCCCGGGTGACAGCGCCACCCCGGCAATCGCCACCGCGCAGAACACCAGCAGGATCGGCTTGCGCCACGCGGCGACCAGCGGATCGAGCGGGATCGCCCAATGGAACCCCACCATGCCCGGCTCGCCCGGCGGACGGAACAGGGTGATGGCGGCCGGCAGGAAGGTGATCGTGCAGACGAACGCGATCAGCATCCCCACCCCGGCGATCAACCCCAGCTCTGCCACCCCGACGAAATCGGTTGGCACGAAGGCCAGGAACCCGGCCGCCGTCGCCACCGCCGCCACCAGTATCTGCTCTCCGGTACGCACCGCGGTCTGCCGCATGGCCTCGCCGAAGTCGGCGAATTCGTGTCGCCGCTCACGGAAGCGGACCGAGAACTGGATGGCGAAATCCACCGCGATGCCGACGAACAGGATGCCGAACCCGACCGAAATCAGGTTCAGCGTGCCGACCGCGGCGGCGGCAAAGAACAGTGTCACCGCCAGGCCAAGTGCCAGGGTCAGCAGAATCGGGATGATCAGCCGCCAGGTCTTCACCGCCAGGAACAGCCATAGCGTGATCAGCACGATGCTGCCCGCCAATCCGACAGCGGCACCCTCGGCCACGGAGGAGAATTCCTCGTCCGACAGCGCCACCTGCCCGGTGATCGCCACGTGCGCTTGCCCGGATCCTACGAAGGGCAGAGCAGCGGCCATGGTCCGGATCGCCTGGGTTGCCTCGCCGCCCGGCTGGAGCGAGCCATAATTCAGCCGCGGCTGGGCCAGCACGAATCGGTACTTGCCCGCCAGGTCCGTCAGGCCGCCGCCCAGCAGCGCCTGCCACGACAGCGGCTGCGCGTGTCCGTCCAGCGCATTGCGCATTGCCGTGTCGAATCCGCGCAGTGCCGGAAAATAGGGCGACAGATCCACGTTGCCCTGGCCCGCTCCCATGCCCAGCAGCGCGAGCGCGGAGAACAGCCCGCGCGCCGAGGGATCAGCGACGAGCTGCCCCAGGAACGGTTGCGCCGCGATGGTCTGGTCCATCAGGGCCGAAAGCTGCGTGGGGTCCAGAAACAGCAACCCCTCCTTGC
>DATDIC010000266.1:0-4814 GCA_036521275.1 Acetobacteraceae bacterium | reverse complement strand
AGCGCGCCCGCCAGTTGCCCGGCAACCGCGGCGACACTGTCGGCATCGTCGCCCAAATTCGCGGCGGTCAGGACGGCATCACGGAAATTGTCGGTCTGCCACACCGACCACACCGCCGCTTCCAGCGTGTCCACGACGTAGCCGCTCGAGCGGATCTCGTTCCGGGTCTTGTCCTTCCAATCACCGCCCGAGATGAACAGCAGCTTCGGCGTCAGCGCCATCACCCGTTGGCGCGTCGCCATCACCTTGTCGGCGCCGGCCAGCGCATCCAGCAGGATCGCCGTGAACAACTGGCAGGCATCCAGGCATTCCGGCGCCGCGTGCGTCGCCCGGGACTGCTTCGATGCCATGAACGAGGCCGCATGTCCGTCGGCGCGATAGAACACCGCGACCGGCGCCAACCGCACGAGCGAGCCGTTGCCGGCGGTATCCGCGGCCGATGACCCGGCGGACGCCACCCCGGTCGCGGCGAACCGCTCGATTGCCGTGCGGGTGGTGATGCCGATGTCGAAGCAGCGCCCGTTGACGCTGTTCTCGCCCCGCGTCAGCCAGTGCTCGAACCGCTGCATCAGATCCTGCTGATCGACCTCGCCCATGGCGAGCAGCGACTCCGCGAGGCACAGCGCCATAGTGGTATCGTCGGTCCACTCGCCCGGCGCCAGGTTGAACGGTCCGCCCCCCGCCATGCCGGTCAGCGGCCTGAAGCTCCCGCGTGTCTTGAACTCCACCGAAGCGCCGATGGCATCGCCGACCGCGAGCCCCAGCATGCAGCCCAGCGCGCGGTTCCGTGCCGCCGCCGCATCCAGCGCTGGCCATAGCGGCGCAGCCGGGACAGCAAGTGTGGGCGGCGGCAGGGCCTCGGCGGCCTTGAGCGAAAACAGCGCCGGAAGGTCGGGCTCGCCGCCACCCGGACTGCCGCTCCGCACCTTCTCTGCCAGCGCGACGGGAGCTGCCGGCATGAGATGGCGATAAAGCTCGATCTTGGCGGCCAGCGCCTCGGCCTCAGCGTCCTGCGGCTCGCCCGCGGTTTCACTCATGGCGCTCAGACCTCCTTGAGCTTGATGGTACTGACACCCTGATTGGTATCGTTTGAGATGACCTTGAACTTGGTTCCCGGCGGGAACAGCACCTCCCGTTCATTGGGAAACCTCGAGAAGGCGGCGACGTCCTTGCCAGTGGACTTGTCGGTGCCGAAGATCGTGATCTGGAGACTGCCATCGAACTTGAAGCCGACGCCGGTGCTCCAGAACGCCCTGATTTGAAAAGTGTTGCCTTTCTTGTATTGCGCGTCGGATCCCGGCCAGGGCTTTTCGCCCCGGTTGGTCGGCCAGTTGTCGAATTTGGGCAGCTTTTTCAATGACTCGACCACGACGTCGGTCAGGACCTTGCACTCGGCCTTGCGGCTGTCGTCGCGTTGCCGGCCGATCCCCAGCAGAATCTCGTTGATGTCGGTGTATGCACTCGTCGTGTATTCGGCGACGGCTGCTCCCAGTGCCGGATTCAGGCTGCTGATGTCGGCGCCTGTCGCCAACGCGGTCAGCTTCATGTTCGTCATCATCGCCGGCAGCTTTGGAAACGTCTTGGCCATCAGGTCCACGGATTTGTCCGTCGCCTGCTCGCCTTTCACTGCCGTCACCAACGGCCCGGCGAGAACCTCGTTGCGATACTGGTCCATGAACGGCCGGAGCTGCTCGAACGCAACCGACCACACGTTGGCGGCCTTTTCGCAATCGATGGTCTTGTTGGCCTCCAGCGCATCAAGCGCCACCGCGATTTCATTGCCGGGCTTTATGAGGTAGCTGAGATCGGGTGCGCCGTCTTTCTTGTCGCCCGTGCTTTTCTGTTTCGCCAGCTTGGCGAAGTACTGCGCCTTCATGCGCTGGTCGTCGACGATGTCCCAGCGTTTCAGAAAGGTCGACACCGTCGTGGGTGCGGTTGCCGCCGCCGCCTCGGCCTCCTGCTTGATGGGCTCAAGGTCGTCGTTCTTCTGATCATTGAGGATCTTCAGGTTCGCGGTATTGAAGCGGGTCACGAAGTCGATGTACTGCGCCTGCAAATTGGCGTGGACGAGCCCCTCTTTCTTGGCCAGCCGATCGATTTCATTCTTTATTGCATCTATATATGCCGTCACTTTGCCGGTGCGGATCTGCACCAGATTATCGGTGTGGATATCGAATGCCAGCCGCAAGCCTCGATCGCCGACCTCCCGGACCTTCTTGAAAAGATCGCTCATTGCGCCATCCCACTTCCCTGTCCGGGGGTTGTCCGATCCGGTGTGATCACTGCATCCCCGCCTCGGCCGCCGCCGAAAGCGCCGCCAGCGCCGGTCCAAGGGTTGAGCGGATGGAGACAGCCACGCCGACTGTGTTGGCGTCGCAGGCGGCGATCCGCTTGTCCCCTTCGATATAGAGGCTGACATCCTGCACGGCCTTCAGCAGGGCGGTGCCGCCTGCCTTCATCGACGCGCCGCCTCCGTCGCCCGCGCCCTGCAGCGCGGCCACCAGGCGGGGCTTGAATTCGGCCATCATTGCCGGGAGGCCGATCTCCGATATGACCAGCATGCCGTCGTCATTGGTCTTGCGCAGCGCCAGTTGCAGGGCCGCGATCTGCTGATCCACCGCGGCCAACGCCGCCTCGCATGCGACCCGCGCGGTGTTCCAGTCAGGCGCGGCGCCGTGGGCACCCGTCGTCGGCGCCTTCTGGCCGGGCGCTGGGATGGTCACGCCGAGCACGCGCGACACCCAGTCCTGTTTCGCCGTCGCGCTGTCGCTCACCGCCAAGCTCCCTGCAGTCGAAACAGTTTTTCCAGCCGCTGCGACCGCAGGCTAGGCCTGACCCGACAGGCACCGCAATGACGAAGCGCGCACCGGGTGGAAATTCCTGGATCGGAACCAACCGACGACCGTGCACAGCCAGGCTTGCCCGTGCGGCCGGGGCGCGGTCACATGCTGACGATGCGGGTGGCGGTGCCATCGGTCAGGCGCGGGAGGAGAGGATGCAGATCGGGTTCAACCTGCCCAACAGCGGGCCGTTGTCGGCGCCGGCAACGATGGCGCGGCTGGCCGCGGAAGGCGAGGCGCTGGGCTATGACTATCTGACGATGACGGATCACGTGGTGCTGCCCGACATGAAGGTGCCGGGCTATCCGTATTCGGAAAGCGGGGAGTTCTACGGCACCGATCCGGCGGTGCGCCACGAGCAACTGATCGCGATGGGCTGGATCGCGGCGCAGACGAAGCGCATCCGGCTGGTGACGGCGGTACTGGTGGTGCCGCATCGGCCGGCGGTGCTGACCGCCAAGATGCTGGCAACGCTGGATGTGCTGTCGGGCGGGCGGCTGGTGGTGGGCGTCGGGGCTGGCTGGCTGAAGGCGGAGTTCGATGCGCTGGGCACGCCGCCGTTTGCCGAGCGAGGCGCGGTGACGGACGAGTATTTGCGCGCGTTCCGGGCACTGTGGACGGAGGAACGGCCGGAGTTCCGTGGCAAATACGCGGCATTCGCGGACGTGGTGCTGGCGCCGAAGCCGGTGCAGCGGCCGCATCCGCCGATCTGGGTGGGCGGCGAGAGTCCGCCGGCATTGCGTCGCACGGCGAGGTTGGGGGACGCGTGGTATCCGATCGGCACCAATAGGCAGCATCCGCTGGACTCGCTGCCTCGGCTGCGCGCCGGCATCGAGCGGCTGCGCCGGGCGACCGCGGAAGCAGGGCGCGATACCGGCAGCGTTGCGGTTGTGTATCGGGTGAAACGGCTCGGTGCGGCGCTGCCGGAGCGCGCGTCGGATGGGGAGCGGCGGTTGTTTTCGGGCAGCGACGCGGACATTGCCGGGGATTTGCGGGCGATGCGGGAGTTGGGCGTGGTCGGCGTCGATTTCGATATCGAGCAGCCGGATGCGGATGCGTCAGCGCGTGAGTTGCACCGGTTGAAGGAGCGGATCTGGGCGGGTGTTCGCGGCTGATCGTTTGGGTACGGACCGCGGCACCCTCACCCGCCCGCTGCGCGGGCGACCTCTCCCGCGAGCGGGAGAGGTGAGTTGCTTGCGCCGCTGTCGGACTGGTGCGGGTGATCGATTGCGTCTAGCGTCGTATCAGTTAGCGTATATGCGGGCAGAAGTGGGTGATGGGAGAAACGACCGGCACTTTGACGCGGCGGGAGAGGGTTGTCGCCGGCCCGGGGGGGCCCGAGTACGGGCTGGGGTGGCGCTGGCTTGACCGGCAGTTCGCCCGGCTCGCGGTGCTGCCGACCGCGGTGGTGATGCTGGTGATCTTCGGGCTGCCGCTGCTGTTTTCGTTGTATCTCAGTCTGCAAGGATGGAGCATAGACCAGTCGCTGTTCGGCGGCACGTTCGTCGGGTTCGACAATTACCAGGACCTGCTGACCGATCCGGACTTCATCTCCAGCCTGCTGCTGACGCTGGGATACACGGTGGTTACGGTTGCCGCGGAGATGGCAGTGGGATTGGGGATCGCGCTGCTGCTGAATGTCGATCTGCCGCTGATCGGGTTCTTTCGCACGGCATTGGTGGTGCCGATGATGATGACGCCGATCGTGGCGGCGTTCTGCTGGAAGCTGCTGCTCGATCCCGATCACGGCGTGGTGGATTACTGGATCGGCCAGCACATCATCTGGCTCGGTCAGCCGGGGACGGCGCGGCTTTCGGTGGCGCTGGTGAATGTGTGGCAGAACGCGCCGTATGTCGCGATCCTGCTGCTGGCGGGGCTGCGGTCGCTGCCGCATGAGCCGCTGGAGGCGGCGTCGATCGACGGGGCGAGCCGGGTGCAGATGTTCTGGCACGTGATCCTGCCGCTGCTGCAGCC
>DATDIC010000265.1:0-2814 GCA_036521275.1 Acetobacteraceae bacterium | reverse complement strand
CGGGACCAGTAGTCATGCAGCCGTAGGATCAGTGCCTGAAAACTGGGCTTCGTGCTTTGCATCTGACCGAGTTTGGATTGATTTGCGGCGCCACATAGAGCAGAGACGGGCGGGCGGCAATGCCAGGGGTCGTTTGCCCCCTCGGTGGAGCCCCTCGCGCCATTGAAGCAACGAGGCCGCGAAGCCACATCGCACGCCACGGAACCCAGAGGGTGCCCCAATGACAAACGAAGAACGCGACATCATCAACCAGTTCATCGCCCGCGTCGGTGGCGGCCAGCCGCAGGCCCAGCCGGCATTTGGCGGCTCGGTGCCGGCGACCACGACACCAGCTCTGCCGCCGGTCGATCCCGAGGCAGACCGGCTGATCGGCGATCTGCTCAACCGCTACCCTGACGCGCGCTATCGCATCACGCAGCTCGCCTTCGTGCAGGAGCACGCTCTGGCCGAGGCGCAGAACCGCATCCAGCGGCTGGAGTGGGAAGTGCAGCAGGCGCGGCAGCAGGCCCAGCAGGCGCAACAGCAGCAGAGCACCGGCTCCGGCGGCGGGTTCTTCGGCGGCCTGTTTGGCGGCGGGTCGCGCTCCGCACCGCCGCCGCAGCAGGGTGGGCCGGCGTGGAACCAGGGCGCGCAGCCCGGCTACCAACCGGCCGCCGCGCCACCTCCACAATACGCGCCGAGCTATCAGCCTGGCATGTTCCAGCGACCCGGCTCCGGGTTCCTCGGCTCCGCGCTCACGACGGCCGCCGGTGTCGCCGGCGGCCTGGTCGCGGGCAATGCGCTGATGAACCTGTTCTCCGGTTCGCACGGTGGTGGCTTCGGCGGTGGAATGGGTGGCGAGCCAATGGCGGGTAGTCCGTGGGGCAGCCCGTCCGCCGATCAGGGCTACGTGGACCAGGGCACCTGGACGGACAATTCCGCTGGCGGCCAGCCCGACCCCGGATATGTCGACAACGGTTCGTGGGATACCTCGGGCACTGACCAATCGTCGTTGCCGGACGACAGCGGCGATACCGGTTGGGACAACAACAGCGGCAGCGGGTCGAGCGACGACACGTTCTGACCTGACTGGCGGCGCGTGACGCGCGCCGCCCTGTCCGGGCGGGTGGTTCCACTCGCCCCTCCAGCACTCGCAAAGGGACACCAGGACCACGCATGCATGACGCTGTGACGCCTCGCGCCTGGAGCAAGGTGCCGGAAGTCACCTTGTTCTTCTGGATTATCAAGATCGCCGCCACGACCCTGGGAGAGACCGGCGGCGATTCCGTAACGATGACACTCGGCTGGGGCTATTTGGCCGGCACCGCTCTTTTCTTCGGCGCACTGATCGCGCTGGTGATCGCGCAGATCCTGGCAAGCAGATTTCGCCCCATTCTTTACTGGGCCACGATCGTTGCCTCCACCACATTCGGCACCACCATGGCCGACTTTGCCGATCGATCGCTCGGCATCGGCTACACCGGTGGGTCGCTGCTCTTGCTGGTCTGTCTCATCATCGTGCTCTGGGGCTGGTATTGGTCCGAGGGCAGCGTCTCGGTGAACAGCGTGGCGACGCCGAAGGTCGAGGCTTTTTATTGGGCTGCCATCACATTCTCGCAGACCCTCGGCACCGCGCTGGGCGACTGGATGGCTGATACGAGCGGACTCGGTTACGGGGGCGGAGCATTGGTCTTCACCGCGGGTCTGGCGGTGATCGCCGGATTATACTTCTGGTCGAGTGTTTCGAACGTCCTTCTGTTCTGGGCCGCCTTCATCCTTACGCGGCCGCTCGGTGCCACGGTCGGCGATCTGCTCGACAAGCCCGTGCACGATGGGGGCCTTGCATTCAGCCGGCCGATCGCATCGGCGGTGATCGCGGTGTTCATCATTGTGGCTGTGCTGGTACTGCCACAGCGGGCGGGGCGACATCCCGGCGCACCCCACGCGGCCACCAGCGGCTAATGCGGTGATCATTCAGGTCGGTTGACATTCGTGTTGGCTGCTTGTCAGGCTGACCCATCGCAGGACTGACACGATCGGGGCATGACAGCCAGCAGCAACGCCATGCCGTCCGTTCGCAATCGCCACGACGGCATGGCGCGCGCAGCCGAACGTCCCGTCGTGCCTGCTCTGATCGTCTGCGGTGCAATGCTGATCATCGTGCCGCTGCTGCTGACGCTTTACCTCTCGCTGTTCGACGAGAAGCTGATCTTGTTTCCGCCGCGCGGCTATACGCTCGACTGGTACTCCGCCATCGTGCCGAACTTCGGTGCAGCGATTGTCACCAGCCTCAAGCTCGGCGTGCTGGCGGTACTCGGCAGCCTGGCTCTTGGCGTCCCCGCCGGCATCGGACTGGCGCGCCATCGCTTCCGTGGGCGCGGCGTTATTGCCACGCTGCTGCTGGCGCCGCTGACCGTGCCGGGCATCGCGCTTGGCCTCGCCATCTACGTGGCGCTGGTGGCGATCGATGAACGGTTCGGCTCCGCGGTTACTGGCTCGATGGTTGGACTGGTGCTGGCGCACATCATGATCACCACGCCCTGGGTGGTGCGGCTCTGCCTTGCCGGCCTCACCAACCACGACCGCGCGGCCGAGGAGGCGGCGGCAAGTCTGGGTGCCGGACCGCTCATGGTGATCTGGCGCGTCACCTTGCCGGCCATGCGCTCCGGCATCATCGCCGCGGCGCTGTTCGCCTTCGTCATCTCGTTCGAGAACCTGGAGCTGGCGCTGTTCCTCACCGGTCCCGGCGTCACCACGCTGCCGGTCGCCGTGCTGCAATACCTGGAATACCACATCGATCCACTGGTCTCCGCGGTCGCGGTGGCGCAGATCGTC
>DATDIC010000264.1:0-5457 GCA_036521275.1 Acetobacteraceae bacterium | reverse complement strand
GTGCAGATACTGATTACGGGGCTGCAGGATGTGATGGGGGCGGCGGGGGGGAGTCGCTAGGCCCCGAAGATCAAGGAGGTTTCCGCCTCCGTGGAGGCATGTCTTGGAGCGGGTGGGTTGATTTGAGGCAGAAGATTCAGGTTCACCACTGAGGCACGGAGACACGGAGGCATGTGATCGGGCTGGTTGGGAGGCTGGCCGGGAGATCGAGGGAGAACCGCGCCGGACAATTTGCGGCTGTGAGATCAAAGCGTGGGCGGGGCGCGGGCTGGCGGCGGACCGCTGTTGCGGAAGTTGACGAGTTGCTGCAGCAGGCCGAACCAGAATGGGGCGCCAAGGCCGACGGCGCCGGCGGTGAACAGCCAGCCGAGGCAGGTGAACGCCGTATTCCAACCATCGAACTGGTCGGAGACCCGCCATCCGATCGGCAGATCGGTTTCCAGCGTGGACCAGGCCTGCTGCAAGGCGGGTGCGGCGGCGTTAGAGGCGGTGGCGGCGTTTGCCACGATGCTGGCGCGCAGATCGTCGTTCAGCCACAGCGTCCGCGCCAGCCGCGCGCTGTCGACGTTCAGCCCGAGGGCCAGGAGGATCCCGAGGATCAGCATCACGTACTGGCTCATTCGGGCGTAGATGCCGCTCAGCCGGTCCATGGAATCGTCGAACCAGGTCTCCAGGCTGGCGCGGAAAATATCCAGATCACCGCCGGCGTTCTGCACGAAGAGTGACAGCGTGCGCTGCAAATCGCCCGGCGGCAGCTTGCTTATGGTCCGCTCCGCCTGGCTGAACAGCGGGGCCTGCGACCCGTCGCGCAAGGTTTCCAGGAGCGCCAGGGCGAAGTTGCGCGCCGGCACATAGGAGGGAAGCCGCGATGGCGTGCCGCGCAGCAGCGGATGGGATTGTACCGCTAGTACCTTGTGCAACGTATCCTGCTGCTCCGCCTGTTCCTGGTGAGCGGCGAGCTGCGCGGCGGTCGCGTCGGGTGGCGGCGCCGGCATGGGTTTGGCCGGGAGACGGGCAGCGGCCGTCTGCGGCAGCCGGGTCGTGAAGTGGGCCCGCAGGAAATCCGCGACGTTCGCCCAGTGGAAGGTCGTATCGGGGGCGTTGTCCAGGATCACATCGATGCCCTTGGACAGGTAGGTGCCGCGCCAGGAGAATATGCCGGCAACGACCTCCTGGATCCCGCTGGCGATGATGGACAGCAGGAAATAGGTGAAGACGAGCCCGATGGCGGTGTCGATGACCGCGCCCAGGTTCATGCGGCGGCCCCGCTGGCGGGCGGCGGCGCGAGCAGGCCAAGCAGCACGCGCGCCTGATAGTTGTACGAGTTCGGGCCGCTGCCGTTGTAACGGCGGACCGCGTATGGCCAGTCGCATTTGAAATCGGCGCGGTCCGGAACCCCGGTGTAATGCGGGTCGTCATAGGCGGAGGCCTGGCCGTAGGTCTCGGTCGATCGGTAATACACCGGTGTCTCGGGGACGATGTCGAGCTTGCGTGCCTCGCGCGCGCAGTCGCGGCAGGCGAGCAGGAACCGGGGGTCGCCCGGCCCGTAGCGGCACTGGCGCAGCGCCAGCAGCGGATGCTCGGAAGCGCGGTCGTCGGCGCGGGTTTCCGCCGTGCTGCCCACGAGGAAGCTGTCGAACTTGCTGCGCAGCACGGCGAAGGCGGCGTTGGCGTTGCGCAGCGGGTCGGCCATGAAGGCTGCCACCTCGGCGGCGCGGGGCGGATGATGAAACAGGGTGTACTGCCCGATCCCGTAGCCGCGGGAGTTGACCTGGTTCGGCGTGTCGGGGTTCGTGTCCAGGCCGAGTGTGATGAAACTGTCTGCGTCCCCCGAGGTGGCAGGGACTGCGTAATGCTGGCACTGACTTTCCTGCGCGAAGATCGCCAGCAGATAGGGCGTGGGCGCGACGGCGCTCGCGGTGGTGGCAAGGGTCGCCAGCAGGCTGCGGTTTGCCGCGGCGGGGTCGTTGCTGCGCGGCAGATGCGGGAAATCGCGCTCGTTCAGCAGAGCCTCGATGCTGTCGGCCAAGGCGGCGTCCACGACGCCGGTGGTGCTGGTCACACCACGGTTGTAAGCGGTCATTGCGACGGGGGCACGGCCATCATGGGCGGTGGACGCGCCGGTGTTGTGCAGCAGGTCGTGCTGCAATCGCCGGACTGCCAGTTGGGTGTCGGGGCCGAAGCGGCCGTCGATGGTGCGCCGGAGATAGCCAAGGGCGCGCAGATCGGTTTGCAGCGCGCGGACCAGCGCCGGATCGGGATTGGCGGTGGGATCCAGCGCGGCGTCGCGATAGCTCAGAGCCATGTTCGTGCGGCCGTCAGGATGCGCGGGGGGTGGTGGTGCGGGACGGCTGGTGCGGGCGTGATGGTGCCGCTTTCCGTTCTGTTTCCATCGCTTCCCTTTTTGGCGGGCCGGAGGCTCCGGAATCGGCTTCGTTGCGGCCCAGGAGCGGGAGTTTATATCAGCGGCGCAGGTAAGTCAGCAGCGAAACGGAGATGTCGTTGAAGGGAGTTGTTCGGCAGTAACGGTTGCGTCCGCGTCGTTGTGGCGAAAACGGCGAGTTGTGGCTGCGGTTGGATTCCCGCTTTCGCGGGACTGACGGGGTGGGTGCGGGGATGACGGGGTGGGTGCGGGAATGACGGGGTGGGTGTGGGGATGACGAGGGTGGGCGGGTTTAGGCGAGCCAGGACCAGATCATGGCGATCACGGTCAGGGCCATGACGGCGGTCGAAATCCAGCCGAGGACCTGCAGCGATACCGGCAAGGTGAATTCGGCCATGATGCTGTGGTGCATGGTGAGACGCATCATCATGCACATCACCGGCACGGCCACGATGCCGTTCAGCACGGCGCTCCAGTAGAGCGCCTTCATCGGGTCGATGGAAACGCAGTTCAGCACCACGCCGATGCACATGCCGAGGGCGATGGTGGCGTAGAATGCCTTTGCGCGCTCCGGCTTGTTGGCGAGGCCGACGCGCCAATGCATCAATTCGCCGATCGCGTAGGCGGCGGAGCCGGACAGTGCCGGCAGCGCCAGCATGCCGGTGCCGATGATGCCGGCGGCGAACACGACGAAGGTGAGAGAACCGGCCACCGCGCGCAGGGCCTCGGCGGCCTGCGAGGAGGTCTGGATGTCGGTATGGCCGCTGGCATGCAGGGTGGCGGCGGCGGTGATGACGATGAACAGGGCGATCAGGTTGGAAAGCGCCATTCCGAGGATGGTGTCGATGCGGATGCGGGTGAACGCGGCGGGAGCCTGGTCGGGGGCGCTGGTGAGCGGGCTGGCGTCCGGGTTTTCGTGTTCTTCCTCGACTTCCTGCTCGGCCTGCCAGAAGAACAGGTAGGGGCTGATGGTGGTGCCGAGCACGGCGACGATCGCCATCAGGTAATCGGGGTTGGTGGAGAGCGGCGGGTGGATGATGCTGACGGCGACGTCGGACCAGGAGACGTGCACGACGAAGGCGCAGATGACGTAAGCGAACAATGAAAGGCACAGCCATTTCAGCAGCGAGACGTAACGCGAATAGCGGGTGAAGATCTGCAGCCCGCCCGACAGCACGCCGAAGCCGGCGACATAGAGCAGTGCGGGGCCGCCGAGCAGCAGCTTCAGCGCCGCGCCCATCGCGCCGAGATCGGCGCCCAGGTTGACGACATTGGCGACGACGAGCAGGAGGACGAGGTTGGCGGTGAGCCAGCCGGGGTACAGGCGGCGGAGGTTGGCGGCGATGCCCATTCCGGTCACGCGGCCGATGCGGGCGCTGATTTCCTGGATGCCGACCATCAACGGGAAGCTGGCGACGAGGGTCCAGGACAGGCCGAAGCCGAACTGCGCGCCGACTTGCGAATAGGTGGCGATGCCGCTGGGGTCGTCGTCCGAAGCGCCGGTGATCAGTCCGGGGCCGATGATCTGGATGAGCGGCGGACGCTCGGGTTGCTTGACCAGAAGCTCGCCGGAGGTTTGTGACATCGGGACCTTTATTGCCGGTGCACGGGATGGACGATTCGACCGTGCATCATATTGGTTGGGATTTGGCGGATGGGTTGTTTGTGGCAAGGCAAAATTGTGATGGTTGCTGGTTTGGATTTCACGAAATCGGGAGCGGCGGCAGCTTTCCCTGCTGGCGTTCTTGAGGCGTGCTCTAGCTTCGCGGATCGCGGGCAGCCGGGCCGGGGCGTGGTTCGGAATAGCAGGGAGGAACTCGATGGCCGATATCATCGCCGGCGGGGTGGAGACGGAGGCGCGGGGCCGGAACTGGCCGGGTGGTCTGTCCCGGGTGCCGTTCCGGTTGTATCAGGACCCGGGCCTGCTCGCGCGCGAACAGGAGCGGCTGTTTGCCGGTTCCACCTGGAACTACCTTTGCCTTGAGGCTGACCTGCCGGGCGCGGGGGACTGGCGCACGAGCTGGGTGGGCAGCATGCCGGTGGTTGTCGTGCGGGCGGATGACGGCGCGATTTGCGCGTTCGAGAATCGCTGCGCGCATCGCGGGGCGCTGATCTGCCTGGACGATTGCGGTCATGCGAGTGATTTCACCTGCGTGTATCACGCCTGGCGCTATGATCTGCGCGGCAACCTGACATCGGTTGCGTTCCGGCGGGGGGTGAACGGGAAGGGCGGCATGCCGGCGTCGTTCCGGCTGGAGGAGCATGGTCCTCGCAAGCTGCGCACGACCGTTGTGTGCGGGCTGGTGTTCGGGACGTTGTCGGCGGAGACGCCGGAGTTCGAGGCTTATGTCGGGCCGGAGGTGATGGCGAACATACGCCGCATTGCCGGGCGCAAGCTGGAGGTGATCGGGCGGTTCACCGAGGTGCTGCCGAACAACTGGAAGCTGTATGCGGAGAATGTGCGGGACACGTATCATGCCAGCCTGCTGCATGTGTTCTTCGCGACGTTCCGCATCAACCGGCTAAGCCAGGGGGGTGGCGTGATCGTAAGCGCCGATGGCGGCAGCCACGTGTCCACCAGCCTGATGGCGACGGAGACGAAGGACAGCAGCTATGCGGGGATCCGCTCGGTGGATGACGAGTTGCGGCTGAGCGATCCGGGCGTGCTCGATTTCGTGGATGAGCGCGGGGATCGGGTGCAGCAGCAGATATTGAGCGTGTTCCCGAGCTTTGCGATGCAGGCGACGCAGAACGTGATGGCGGTGCGTCAGTTCGTGCCGCGCGGGGTTGCCACAACCGATCTCAACTGGATCTATCTGGGGTATGCGGATGATTCGCCGGAGATGCGGGGGCGGCGGTTGCGGCAGCTCAATCTTGCGGGGCCGGCTGGTTTCGTTTCCATGGAAGATGGCTGCATCGGCGGATTCGTGGAGCGTGGCGTGGCGACGGCCGGCGAGGAGAGTTCGGTTCTGGAGATGGGCGGGGTGGGAGCGGAGAGCCAGCCGACGCGCGCCACGGAGGCTTCCGTGCGGGGGTTCTGGAAGCGGTGGCGGGCGGTGATGGAGGTCTGACCA
>DATDIC010000263.1:0-7806 GCA_036521275.1 Acetobacteraceae bacterium | reverse complement strand
AATCCGTCATGCACGTCCGGCAGCAGTGCGGTATCTGCATTGGCCTTCCGGTTCTCGGACCGCGACCGGATCAGCTCCGCGGCGTCGCGATAGAGCTGGGCGAACGCTTCCAGGTAGCCCTCCGGGTGACCGGCCGGGATGCGGCGGGCCCGCGCAGCGGCCGGCCCAGCGGCCGCACTTCCGCGCGTGATCACCCGCGACGTCTGACCGAACGGCGAATGCAACAGCCGGTCCGGCGATTCCTGTTCCCACGCCAGCCCACCCGCCTCGCCGTAGATGCGGATACGCAACGCATTTTCGTTTCCCGGCGCTACCTGGCTGGTCCACAACGCACCGCGCGCGCCCCCGGCAAAGCGCAGCAGCATATGCGCATTGTCGTCCAGCGGACGCTCCGTAACGCTGCTGGTCAGTTCCGCCGCCAGCTCGGTGCAGCTCAACCCGCTGATGAATTCCGCCAGATTGAATGCGTGCGTGCCGATATCGCCCACGCTGCCGCCCGCGCCGCTGCGGGCCGGATCAGTGCGCCAGGCGCCCGGCCGACCGCCTTCTGTCAACCATTGCTGCGCATACTCCACCTGTAGCGTACGGATTGCGCCAAGCTCTCCGGCCAACACCATCTCTCGCGCCTGCCGCACCATCGGGTAACCGGTGTAGTTGTGCGTCAGGACGAACGCGCGCCCACTGGCGGCGACTGCATCGACCAGGTCTTCCGCTTCTTCCACCGTCCGCGTCATTGGCTTGTCGCAGATCACGTGAACTCCCGCGTCAAGGAACGCGCGTGCGACGGGATGATGCAGGTGATTGGGCGTAACGATCGCGACCACGTCGATACCGTCCGCTCGCGCCGCTTCCTGCCGCGCCATGACGCGAAAATCGCTGTAGCTGCGGTCGCCAGGGATGTGCAGTTCAGCGGCACTTTCCCGCGCTCGCTGCGGATCGGACGATAATGCCCCGGCAACCAACTCATACTGATCGTCCAGCCGTGCTGCAATCCGATGCACCGCACCGATGAATGCGCCGCGCCCCCCACCTACCATGCCCAGGCGCAGCCGCCGCGCGATCGTCATCGCACCAGCCCCAGGACGGCATCACATCGGCGGCAAATGAGGGCCCTGAAAATTCGTGGTCGTTCGGTCGTCTCCATGGGCGCGCTCCGCAACCGCAGCTCAGCTTCTATCGGTGGGCGTCCGCCCGAGCGCCCCCATCAGCTCGGCCCATTCCCGCTTGTTCAGGCCGCTTCCCTGCTGCGGCACCGTCTCTCCGGCCAGCATGCGGCGAACCACCGCCAGCATCGGCTGCGACAAGGTGACAGCCCCCAGCCGATAATCCACGAAAGCCTGGCAGGCGATCGGCACCCAGCTTTGCACCGTCTCCAACATCGCCGCGGCGTAGGCACGGATCTCATGTTGCGCGTGCGGGTCCGCCCGCAGGCTGAGGAAATGTAGCAGGTTGTGCAGGTCGATCTTCCAGTACCATTGCGTGTAGGTATTCAACGTGAGATTCATGCGGGCCAGTTCCCGCGCCAACCCCTGCCGGGCGGGATCGACCGGCTCGCCGCCCTCGGTCTCGTTCAGCATGTCCAGGTAATGGTCGTAGCAGCGGCTGGCATCGGCGCGCAGCAGATCCAGCACCTGGGCGGCCTCCGTCCCTTGCAGCACAGCCCCCCTGCCCTGCCGGTTGGCCGTGGATTGGGCTGCCAGGTGCTCGGGTGCCGGAATGTAGAATTCCCGGTCAAGGATCGAATACCGCGCCGAATACTCGTTCACATTGGCCGTGCGGTGCCGGATCCATTGCCGCGCCACGAAGATCGGCAGCTTCACATGGTACTTGATCTCACACATCTCGAACGGGGTGGAGTGCCGGTGCCGCATCAGATAGCGGATCAGTCCGGTATCCTCCGACACACGCCGTGTCCCCCGCCCATAGGACACCCGGGCCGCCTGCACGATGGCCGCATCATCGCCCATATAGTCGATCACCCGGACGAAGCCGTGATCCAGGACCGGCATCACCTCGTACAGCCGCGCCTCCAGCGCCGGCACGGTCGGGCGCCGGGTTTCCGCAAGCTGCCCCCGAGCCAGGGCGATCTCGGCCGATTGGTGTTCCGTGAGCGGCATTCGCGACTCCACTTTTTCTGCGGAACGCCTATATTCGCTTCGCTGGTACGCCGGCTATGGCGATAAACGGTTCGTGGAATAAGCGTTGTGGACCCGGGGGCAGTGCCCGGCGCCTCCACCATAATTGGCTTCGAGTGGGTTTTCTCGCGGCCCATGGGGGCGAAACAGGCTCGACACGCGCGGTAAAGACGGATTTTTCGCTCGGCATGGTTCCGCCGTTATCGGGCCATTCTACAAGTGCCAATGACAATGAGGCGCTCGCTGTCGCTGCATAAGCGATAAGCGCGGTTCGGGGGGCACCGGGCAACAGAAGCCCCCCACTTCGCGGTCACAAAATTTCCGTCAGACTGGAATGTGCTCACCTGCCGCGCTATTGAACGTGCAATGACGGACGAACAGGAACCGCCGGTCGAAAGCCTGCTGCCGTACGACGAATGGACCGAAGCGGCCATGCGTCAGGTGGTCGTCCGCGCGCTCGCTCACGTCGCCGCGCACGGCCTGCCGGGCGACCATCATTTCTATCTCACGTTCCGAACGGATCACCCGGGCGTGGTCATGCCGCCTCGGCTGCGCGGCCAATACCCACTAGAAATGACCATCGTCCTCCAGCACCAGTTCTGGGACCTCAAGATGGACGAGGAAGCGGGGCTGGTCAGTGTCGGCCTGTCGTTCGGCGGCGTGCCTTCATCATTGGTGATCCCGCTCGCTGCCATCGTCGCATTCGCCGATCCGCATGTGCGCTATGGCATGCGCTTCCGCCCGGAACCTGACGCCACTCCGGAACACGAACCGCCGCCGCCGACGGAGCCGCTTCCCCAAGCCGAGCCGGCTGCGGCCGAATCTCCCGCTCCTCAGGTGGTCAGCTTGGATGCGTTCCGCCGCCGGCCCAACAAGGGCTGACCGTCCGATTTTTGCCGACGCAGCCCGCCCGTCAGGAGTTTCGCCATGAACGCCCCGGTCCAGCGTCCGTCCGGCTTTGCGTACGCGCCGATGTTCCCCCTCGGGCCGGATCAGACGCCATGGAAGAAGCTCGCCCTCGGTGGGGTCGGCACGATCGTGTGCGACGGTCGCACCGTCCTCTGCATAAGTCCGGACACGCTCAGCGAGCTTGCGTTCCAGGCGTTCCGCGATGTGTCGCATCTACTGCGTCCCAGCCACCTGCGGCAGCTCCGCGCTATCCTGGACGACCCGGAGGCATCGGCGAACGACCGGTTCGTCGCGCTCGATTTGCTGAAGAATGCCAACATCGCCGCCGGCAACGTTCTGCCGATGTGCCAGGACACCGGCACCGCCCTGGTGTTCGGCAAGAAGGGCCAGCGCGTCTGGGTCGACGGTAACGAGGAGGAGGCGCTGGCCTGGGGTGTCCACCGCACCTACACCGAAACCAATCTGCGCTATTCCCAGATGGCCCCGTTGTCGATGTTCGAAGAGGTGAATACCGGCAACAACCTGCCGGTCCAGTTCGACATCATGGCCGCCCCGGGCCACGAACATGCTGATGAACTGCACCTGATGTTCGTCGCCAAGGGCGGCGGCTCCGCCAACAAGACCTTCCTGTTCCAGGAAACCCGGGCGATCCTGTCGCCCGAGCAGTTGCTCAGCTTCCTGGAAAGGCGAATCAGGACACTCGGCACCTCGGCCTGCCCGCCCTACCATCTGGCCATCGTGATCGGCGGCACCTCTGCGGAGTTGACGCTCAAGACCGTCAAGCTGGCCTCGACCCGCTGGCTGGACACGTTGCCGACCGCCGGTAGCAAGGCGGGGCACGCATTCCGTGACCTGGACATGGAACAGAAGGTGCTGGAGGTGACGCGCCGTACCGGAATCGGAGCCCAATTCGGTGGCAAGTATTTCTGCCACGACGTGCGTGTGATCCGGCTGCCGCGGCACGGTGCCAGCCTGCCGGTCGGGATTGGCGTCTCGTGCAGTGCGGACCGGCAGATTCTCGCCAAAATCACGTCGGACGGCGTGTTCCTGGAACAGCTCGAGACCGATCCCGCCAGATATCTGCCCGACGCAACTGAAGACCACCTGGGCGAGGATGCCGTCGCGGTCGATCTGAACCGGCCGATGCCGGAGATATTGCGGCAGCTTTCAGCGTGTCCGGTGAAAACGCGCCTGTCGCTGACGGGCACAATGGTCGTGGCGCGGGATATCGCCCACGCGAAACTGCGGGAACGGCTGGACCGCGGAGAGCCTTTGCCCGATTATTTCAAGGATCACCCGGTCTATTACGCGGGCCCGGCCAAAACCCCACAGGGGCACGCGACGGGCAGCTTCGGTCCGACCACGGCCGGTCGCATGGACAGTTACGTAGCGGCGTTCCAGTCCGCCGGCGGATCGATGATCATGCTGGCCAAGGGCAACCGCTCCCACGCTGTGAAACAGTCCTGCAAGACCTATGGCGGGTTCTATCTCGGTAGTGTGGGGGGCCCGGCCGCCCGCCTGGCGCTGGACTGCATCCGCAAGATCGAGGTACTGGAATACCCCGAACTGGGCATGGAAGCCATCTGGCGGATCGAGGTCCAGGATTTCCCAGCGTTCATCGTGATCGACGACAAGGGCAACGACTTCTATGACGGGCTCGTATAGAGCGTGATCGCTTGAGGCGGCATTGCTGGAAAACGTGAATCACGCTTACAAATCTGCGGAAATCAGCCTGATGCGCTTCACCATCGACCGGATCGACCATCTCGTGCTGAACGTGCGCGACGTGGAAATTGCCGCATCCTGGTATCAGCGCGTGCTGGGCATGGAGCGCGAGGATTACGGCGCGCACAGCCGCACCGCGCTGAAGTTTGGTGGCCAGAAAATCAATCTGCGCCCCTGCGATACCGACGGGGCTCAGTGGGTCACCGGTGCGAACGACAGGCCGGGCGCGGCAGATCTCTGCTTCATCACCGCGGTCGGTCCCGCCAGCGTGGTCGAGCATCTGCACGACCGCGGTGTAGCAATACTCGACGGCCCCGTTCAGCGGGACGGCGCCCTCGGCCCGATGCAATCGGTTTATTGCCGCGATCCGGACGGTAACCTGATCGAGATCTCCACCTATCTCCCGTACTGATGGAACATTCCGTCCGACGGCGCGTCGGCCTGCTGGCGTTTTCGCTGTTCCTGGCGATGATCCCGCTCGCCAACTGGATGATTCTTCATGTCGGAACCATCTGTGCTCCTGGCCAGCCCTGTCTGGTCCCGATCGCGCCGGGACTGCTTGCCCCGTCCGGCGTGCTTACGATCGGGGTGGCCCTGGTGCTGCGGGACGTGGTGCAACGCTGCCTGGGAACCGCTTGGGGCATCGCCGCCATTCTTCTCGGCACTGGCGTATCTGCCCTGCTCGCCCCGGGAAGCTTGGTGGTTGCCTCGGCGATCGCATTCCTGATCAGCGAACTGGCTGATTTCGCGGTCTATACACCCTTGCAGCGACGACGCCTCGTACTCGCCGTACTGGTGTCCGCCAGCGTTGGACTACTGGCGGACTCGATCGTCTTCCTGCTGCTGGCCTTCGGCAGTTTGCAGTTCCTGGCGGGCCAGGTGGTCGGGAAATTCTGGGCGGTGCTGGTCAGTCTGCCGTTCATCCAGTTGCTCCGACGCGTGGCGCCCACGCCGGCCTGACACCGCAGCGTCGCCAGCAACTTCAGATCCGCGAGCGGCGTTCGACCCCGGCCTGCCAGGGCGAACGGGGTGGTCCCCAGAGCAGGCGCTGGGTCATGCTCACCGCGCCGGCACCGGCCACCAGCAGCGCTGCAAACCAGCAGAACCGCGAATCGTACCCGCCGATCGCGATCAGCACCACGAACAGCACGCTGACGCCAACCAAGCCGCTGCCCCGGCCGACGCCGCGCTGCGAGGCAAGGCCGCCCAGCGCCAGGAACACGGCGAATAGCGCGATCGCCGCGGCGCGGACGAGATCGAACGTCTGCATCGACAGGAAGCCGATCGCGTTGGCGACCACCCACTCTGCCCGGTCCACAGCAGCCAGCGTAAGGCCGATGAAATGTCCCGGTCCGGCGACGTACAACAGAATCGCCAGCACGGTACCGGCGAGCCAGATCAGCGCGATGAGGTTGCGGCTCACGGATGGTTCCTCGGTGAGATGTCCGTCTGCCATTTTGGCGCGGCCGGGTCGTGGCGCCAGATGCGGCAGGTAGCGGGGAGGCGCTTTTATCCCTAAATGCCGCCCGATGCTTCAACTCAACGCGCCGGGCGCCTCGCTCAGGCTCTCCGACTTCGATTTTCACCTGCCTGCGGAACGTATCGCGCAGCATCCGGCCCGGCCGCGTGATTCAGCGCGGCTGCTCGTGCTGGGCGAGTCGCTGCGTGATCGAACCATCCGCGACCTGTCGGATCTGCTCAGTCCGCACGACGTTCTGGTGGTGAACGACACGCGTGTCATCCCCGCCCGCCTCGATGCCTATCGTGGCAATGCCCGGATTGCGATCACTCTCGACCGTCCCCTGGCGGATGGCACCTGGCACGCGCTGGCCCGCAACGCGCGGCGGCTGCATGGCGGCGACATACTGCACTTTGACGGCAACGCGGAACTGACCGCGGTTGTGCAACGCCGTGACCCGGACGGCGGGGTTATCCTGGCGTTTAACCTGGCCGATGTGGCTTTCCAGATGGCACTGCGGAGCGCCGGCGCACTGGCTCTGCCGCCCTATATCAGCCGTCCTGCCGGGCCGGCCACCGACGATTCCGCCGACTATCAGACGATGTTCGCCACCCATGACGGAGCAGTGGCGGCGCCCACCGCCGGACTGCATTTCACACCGGCACTGATTGCGGCTTTGGCGGACCGTGGCGTGCAGTGTGTACGCGTCACGCTGCATGCCGGGGCGGGCACGTTCCTGCCCGTCCGCACGGAGGACGTGACAAGCCATCGCATGCACGCCGAACGCGGTGAACTCAGCTCTGCGGCAGCAGCGGCGATCAACGCCCGACGCGCGGCAGGCGGCCATGTGGTTGCAGTAGGTACGACATCGTTGCGGCTGCTGGAAAGCGCCGCCACGCCCGACGGTCGCATTCTTCCATTCACCGGCGACACAGACTTGTTTATTCTACCGGGCTATAGATTCCGCGCGGTTGACCGGTTGCTGACCAATTTTCACCTGCCCCGCTCGACGCTGTTCATGCTGGTCTGCGCATTTGCAGGAACCGATCGCATGCGATCGGCCTATGCACATGCAATCGGGCACGGCTATCGTTTCTACTCGTATGGCGATGCATGCCTTCTTGAACGGCAGGGTTGTGCCCACGGCGCGTCATGACTGATTTCGGCTTTCGAGCCACCTCAGTTGCCGGCCTGGCGCGGGCTGGCCTGCTCGAAACGGCACACGGAACGGTCGCGACTCCGGCTTTCATGCCCGTCGGCACCTGCGGCACGGTCAAGGCCATGACCGCGGACGCAATCCGCACGACGGGCGCCGGGATCGTACTGGGCAACACCTATCACCTGATGCTTCGTCCCGGCGCGGAACGAGTCGCTCGACTCGGTGGTCTGCACCGGTTCATGGACTGGCATGGCCCGATCCTGACCGACTCCGGTGGGTTCCAGGTCATGTCCCTGGCGAAACTGCGCAAGCTGGACTCGGACGGGGTGACGTTTCAGTCGCATCTCGACGGCTCGACGCATCGGCTGACTCCCGCGCGCTCGATCGCTATCCAGCATCAACTCGGTGCTACCATCACC
>DATDIC010000262.1:0-4894 GCA_036521275.1 Acetobacteraceae bacterium | reverse complement strand
GCCAGGTCTTCCAGCCTATCCCTACCCCCGCGGGGTGGAGCAGCCCGGTAGCTCGTCAGGCTCATAACCTGAAGGTCAGAGGTTCAAATCCTCTCCCCGCAACCACCGATAATCCACCCCCGCGAACACCCGTTCGCGGGGGTTTTCCATGTCTGCCATCCCGGACCGCAATCGCCGTGGCAGGCGGCTCATCTTCGCCGAGGCGAAGGATCATCGCCAAGTCACCGTGCAACTCGGCACGCAATCCATCCGGCGCGTCCGGATCGGTCGTGAGCGTGACCCGTTCGATCAACGCGCGTAGCGCCTCGGACGCTTCGCTGCGGATCTCGGGCGCGTTCAGTGCGGCCTCCAAATCGGCGACCTTCGCGCGATAGATCTCGGCGGCGCCCGGGTGCAGTTGGATCGGAGGCGGCTGTGCCCCCGCCGCCTCAATGCGTGATTCGAGGTTGCGCTTGCGCGCCTCGAGTTCGGCCAGACGGGATCGAAGCGCGTCGCTCCAGGCCCCGTTCTCGATCGCCTTCAGCACACCCTGCAAGCGCCGGTCTGTGTCAGCGTGCTCGGCCTTCAGCCGATCCCGTTGGCTTGACGCCTGACGCTGCACGGTCGCCATCTCCTCGGCATATGCGCGGACGAAGTCCGCAACCAGCTCCGGAGCGAGCAGACGATCCTTGAGACCATGAAGGACGCGTGCCTCGATCCGCTGACGGGTGATTGCCCGGCCATTGTCACAGGTGCCCTTGCCACGGCGTGTTGCGCATCCGTAGCGATCCTTGCCGATGATCGTGTAGCCGCCGCCGCAGCAGCCGCAGACCAGCAATCCGCTCAAAAGAAACTGGCGGCGATGCGCACGATTGAGCGCATTGCCATCGCCGTCTCGGCCCATGTCGAACCGGAGCGTAGCCTGGCGCGTGTGAGTCCGGTCCCACAGCTCCTGCTCAAGGATGCGCAACTCTGGAACCTCACGCTCCTCCCGCTGATCCGCCTGATTGACGCGGGCCACTCGCCGTCCGGTCCGCGGGTCCTTGACGTAACTGCAGCGGTTCCAGGAGAGACGGCCGATATACAGCGTATTGTTGAGAATGCCGGTTCCACGATCGACCTGGCCACGGATCGTCGTATCGCCCCAAGGGCGTCCACCGGGACCTGGAATCGCGTCAGTGTTGAGCTCCCGCGCGATGCCCCGCGGCGACTTACCGGCGGCATAGTCGCGAAAGATGCGGCGCACGATCGCCGCTTCGGCTGGATCGATCGTGCGTTCGCCGGCCTCCTTGCTGCCCGGCGCTGGCGTGACGACCCGGTAGCCGTACGCCAGTCCTCCCGGGATGCGCCCGGCTCGCGCGCGGCCGAGCTGGCCACGCTTGGTCTTCTCCCGCAGGTCCGACAGGAACATCTGCGCCATGGTGCCCATGATGCCGACATGCATTTGCGTGATCAGGCCGATGCTGGTGGCGTGGATCTGCACGCGGTGAAAGGTGAGGCGATCGAACAGGTCCGCCACATCCGCGAGCTTGCGGCCGAGCCGATCGATTGCCTCACAGACGATCACGTCAAACCGGCCGGCTTCGGCCTCGGCTGTCAGACGGGCAAACCCCGGCCTGAATCTACTCGCGCCGCTGATCGCGGCATCCTCGTAGATCTCGATCAGCGTCCAGCCCTGGCGGTCGATATAGCGTCGGCAGACCTCGCGCTGATCCTCCAGCGACGCCTCCCGCTGATTCTCGGAACTATAGCGTGCGTAAATCGCAGCGCGCATCAACAGCCTCCAGCTCGAGTCGCATTCTGCTCCGGGATTTAAGGATATGCCACGCCAACGATTTTCTGAACGCTCACATCATGCCGCTGGAAATCGCGGGGGGTGCCGTTGTCGACCACAGTGACGGCAGCATCTGTTATCGCAGCCAGCTCACCAATGCACTGTATCTTTCGTTCGACCACAATGATTACCTGGTCGCCGGGTCGCACCGGATGAGCTATCTGTACATAGGCGATATCGCCAACCTGGATGCGGCCATGTGGCTGTTCGATCCATATCGCAAAATCCGCCGGCCCCGCTTTGGTCAGCATGATCGGGGCACTGTAGGCAGCTTCATTCCGATTGGTGGCCTGGCTTTCGGGGAATAGCGGCAGGTGCGGCGGAGTGTCATGACCTGCAAGATGCCGACCCACGGATTGGCCTGCCCGCAGCGCGCCTGGCGCGGGTCGAGATGACGCTTCCCTGAGCTGCTGCTCATCGACACCCAACAAAAGAGCGAGGCGATGTCGGATGTCCTCGGCAAGGTGCTTCGGTGAGCCCTGGTGAATATACTGGTGGAAATAAGCTGTATTCCTGCCGAGGCTGCGGCTGAGTTCGGCAAGGCTCAGCCGCAACTCCGCAGCGCGCTCCACGACGAGCTTGCGGACACCAGTGAGTTGCTGTGGCGGCGTTACGGTCATCGGGTCGATCCTGACCGAGCCTTCGCTTGCCGGGACAATTCCTTGCGCTTGGTCATCACGGCGGCCTGCACGAGGTGGGCGGCTTCGATACCCTTGGCATGGATATAATGTTTGTCGGCGGTGGCCATCGTGGTGTGACCGAGAATGATGCGGATGATATGGATTTGTTCCGGGTCGAACTGCGCAATGCTGGTTGCAACACAATGCCGGAAATCATGCGGCGTCAGCCGCTGCTTGAAGCGCTGCATGGTGTGCCGGCTGATCATGTCCTCGAAGCTTGCGATCGGGAACTGCGCACCGCTGCGCGCCAGCCACATGAACCTGGCCGAACCCAAGGGTTCAGCTAGCAGGCCATTGGGGCCGGAGGCCAAAATGTCGCGGTAGTGACCGAGATAGCGTCGGATCGCCGGCACGAGCAGCGTCGGGAGCGGAAATTCCAACGTGCATTTGGTCTTGGTTGTCTCCGGCGGCAAAGTGACCTCATATCCGGTACTCGACTCGATGAGGTGTATGCCGATCTCCAGCTCGAGCATGTTCTTGAGGCGCAGCGGGCGGCTTGCCAGAAAGGCAATGATCAGGCCATCGCGAAACCGCTCCGCCTGCTCCAGGTCGGTCTGAACTGAACGGGTCTCCGCCAACTCCATCAATTCGGTACCGAACGCGGAGAGCTGATCGGCCGGCACGAACGGCCGGCCTACGGATTTGGCGGCGCGTGCCCGACGCTCAAGCCTGCCAAGGATCGGTCGAAACCAGGACCAGTCGGCATCGGGGCAGATCAGTTCGAGAGCCCGTTTGAGGCGGCAGGCATAGCCATGCAGGCTGCGGATGGTGATCTCGTCATGCAGATCGTGCAGATAACGGATCACGCGTTCCCGGGTGGCGCGGGCTTCAGGTGTCTGAGCCAGCGCCTCCGGTTCGGTTGCCCGGACCCAGACCAGCCAACGGGCATAACAGGTGGCGATCGCCAGCCGCGAAGTCGCCCGGAGTTCCGCGCCGGTAGGGCGGAGATTGAACGGATCTGGCGGCGCGAACGCGTCATTCCACCCTGCCTGGTCCGAGGCAGGCCAGGCATCCAGCGGCATGCCGAGCCGTCCACCGGGAGTAGCCGGATTCCGGGTGCGCATCAGCGACCCCCTTTGGCGAAACGGATCGCCTGCGTGGGGTTGCCGAGATTGCCGCGCATCCTGTTGATGTGAGCATCATATTGGCGGAACGCGTGAGCGAACTCCGTTCCGCAGTAAGTCCGTATCGTGGTGTCGATGGATTTGTGCCCAAGCAGCATGCGGATTATTCCATATGAGCCCGGGAAGGCGTCGAGGTAGATCTTGGCGGCGAGGTGGCGGAAAAGATGGGGGTTGATCTCAATGCCGCACCGAAGGCCAACGCACTTTCGGATCTGTTCGGACAAAACTGGCAAGCGCTTGTGGCCACCGTCAGCGCTCGGGAACAGCATTCTGCAGCCGGGCGGCGCCAGCAGCGGGTGAAACCGCTTCAAGTACACATTGATCAGGCGCAGCGAACTGTCCGGCAAGGGGATCTCGATGTCGAGATCGGTTTAACCTCGGAATGTCCCATAACAATGTGACCGATGGTGTTGCCATCCAGAATGAGGGTGCGACCCACCTCGAGCTCTGCCAGGTTCTTCACACGCAGTGGCGCCGTAAGCAAAATTTCGATCGCCACCGCAAGCTGCGCAATGCGCGCCTCCGCCGCAGTTGGATTGGACTCGCTGCATGCCTCCGCCATCATAGTGGATGCCAGGTTGAGCAAGGCACCAAGCAATTTTGGATTGTCGAATTGCTTGAGGCGCAACCTGTTCTTTGGTGTCATACCGTCTTTGCGCGGACGCAGATTGCGACAAAAAATGGCCAGTGCCTTGATGGTCTCCGGGTCGCTCTTCGTCCAGTGGCGGGCAACGCTGAGGAGCAGATAGGCCATGGTGTGATTGCGCGAGGTTTTCTGTCCCGCCGCACGCTTATGCAGAACGGCAAGCCCGTCGCGCGCCGCGTCGATTGTGACGATGTCTGCCAGTGAGCGCAGCGACATCGGATCGCGGCCGCTTTCCACCAGGCAGGTGCCGAACTGGCGGAATGCGTTGCGCTTACCCTGGGCAGAGCTTGCCCGCATCTGCGGGGTGTCAGAGGAGAGATCGAACACGTCGTCCGAGCGCGGCGTCAGAAATGCTTCGACATCCTGCTGAAAGCTGTCGGGAAATGCGCTCCACGGCGCCGACGGGTTGAGGCGGAAGTTGCCGATGGTGAGGGTGACCTGCGGCCATCCTGGGACGCACTGGCGAGCCTTGTTCCAGGCGTGGCCAGCCGTCTGTTGCGTCTCCCGGGGACTCCGGATCAGACAGTGGGCGACCAGGTCCTCATAGAACTGATCGTACACGTCCTGCGTGACCTCGCCCGGTGGAATGCCCACCGCGCTGCAGTATTTGGAGAAGCGGGAGATGCCGCGC
>DATDIC010000261.1:0-2572 GCA_036521275.1 Acetobacteraceae bacterium | reverse complement strand
GACTGGGCGACGAGTTGCCCGGAATACAAGGTCACCGCAGTTCAAGTATCGCCGGCGAATGGGTTGACGGAGTGGCAGGAAAGCTATCGCGAGCTGGCCGAACGCAGCCGGCGTGTCGAGCCCGCACCGGCAAAATGAACCCGGGCGCGAGCCGTACGCTGCGACGCGTGGCGTGGCGTGATGGGGTAGCAACGGCCGGGACGCGGAGCATCCCGGAGGAGATGCCGGTCGCGATCACGTATAACCGGGCGACGCTGGCCGTGATGCTCGCTACTCCGGCGGATCTGGATGATTTCGCGGTGGGGTTCAGCCTGACCGAAGGGATCGTCCGGCGCCCGGATGAGATTCAGGATATCGAGCTGGTGCGGGTGCAGCAGGCGATCGAGCTGCGCATGTGGCTCGGGGCGGAAGCTGCGGCGGAAGCCGAACGGCGTCGCCGCCGGCTGGTGGGGCCGGGTGGATGCGGTCTGTGTGGCATCGAGAGCCTGGACGACGCGCTGCGGCCCCCGCGCCAGGTGGCTGCGTCGACCTGTTTTGCGGCGACGGAGATCAGCGACGCCATGGCGGCGCTGCCGGATGCGCAGCGCCTGAACCAGGCGACGCACGCTGTGCATGCGGCGGCGTTCTGGACGCGCTCGGCAGGGGTGGTTGCGGTACGTGAGGATGTCGGCCGGCACAATGCGCTCGATAAGCTTGCCGGTGCGCTGGCGCGGCGCGGGATATCTGCGGCGGAGGGCCTGGTGTTGCTGAGCAGCCGGCTATCGGTGGAGCTGGTGCAGAAGGCGGCGATGATCGGTGCGCCGGTGCTGGTCGCCGTCTCGGCACCGACGGCGCTGGCGGTGCGAGTGGCAGAGGCGGCCGGGATCACCTTGATCGGGGTGGCACGGGCTGACGGGTTCGAGCTGTTCACGCATGCCGAGCGGATCGCGATGGAGCCGGTGCCCGATGTCGCCTGACAAGCTGGCTTACATGGCCAACCAGATCGCGCGGTTTTTCGCCCATCAGCCGCACGACCAAGCGGTGGCGGCCACCGAGGACCATCTGCGCAAGTTCTGGGATCCACGGATGCGGGCGACGATCCTGGGCTCGGTGCAGGATTTGGGGGCGAAGCTCGATCCGGTCGTTCGCGAGGCGGTTGAACGGCTTCGCGCGGGCTGATAAGCTTAATTACGATACCGATGGCAGCGGTTGCCGAGTGCGTCAGTACATATAAATGCTTCACATATAAAGGCTTCCGGGGAGGGTCCTGCATGGCTTCCATGGTAGGCGGCGCGTCAACTGGATGGTTTGATCGTGAACGCACGATCGCCGAACCTGGGTTCAATCGGTGGATGGTGCCGCCGGCGGCGCTGTGCGTGCATTTGTGCATCGGCCAGGCATATGCGTTCAGCGTGTTCAACCTGCCGATGACGCGGCTGATCGGCATCTCGAAATCGGTGCCCGGGGATTGGAAGCTGACCGAGCTTGGCTGGATCTTCAGCCTCGCGATCGTTTTCCTGGGCGTATCCGCGGCGGTGGCCGGCTCCTGGCTCGACCGGGTTGGACCGCGCAAGGCAATGTTCGCCGCCGCTTGTTGCTTCGGCGGCGGGTTCCTGATCTCGGCGTTCGGGGTAAGTGTCCATAATCTGTGGCTGATCTATCTCGGCTATGGGGTGATCGGCGGCTGCGGGCTGGGGATCGGCTATATCTCGCCGGTGAAGACGCTGATCACGTGGTTTCCCGATCGGCCCGGAATGGCGACGGGGATGGCGATCATGGGGTTTGGCGGTGGGGCGATGATCGCCGCGCCGCTGTCGGTGTTGCTGATGCGGGCGTTCTCCAGCGCGACGCATGTCGGGGTGATGGAAACCTTCGTGGTACTCGGCATCGTCTATTTCTGCTTCATGTCGATCGGTGCGATCATCGTGCGGGTGCCGCAGCCGGGCTGGCATCCGGCGGGCTACGTGGCGCCGGTGCAGTCGGTCGGACTGATCACGACGGAAAACGTGCATGTCGCGACAGCGTCCCGCACGCCGCAGTTCTGGCTGCTGTGGTGGGTGCTGTGTCTGAACGTCACCGCCGGGATCGGCGTGCTGGGGCAGGCCTCGGCGATGGCGCAGGAGATGTTCCCTGGGCGGGTGACGGCGGTCGCCGCGGCGGGCTTCGTCGGGCTGCTGAGCATCTTCAACATGGGGGGCCGCTTCGTCTGGGCCACGGCGTCGGACTACATGGGGAGGAAGGCCACGTACTGCGTGTTCTTTGTACTCGGCATGCTGTTGTACGGGCTGGTGCCGACGTCCGGGCATATCGGCAGCGTGGCGCTGTTCGTGATCTGCTTCCTGATCATCATCAGCATGTATGGTGGCGGCTTCTCGACCATTCCGGCGTATCTGAAGGATGTGTTCGGGGTGCAGTATGTCGGCGCGATTCATGGGCGGCTGCTGACGGCGTGGTCGGCGGCGGGCGTGTTCGGGCCGGTGATCGTCAACTACATGCGCGAGTATCTGATCGAGCACGGGGCGGCGAAGGCCGATGCGTATACCGAGACGATGTACATCATGGCCGGGCTGCTGCTGATCGGGCTGATCTGCAA
>DATDIC010000260.1:0-3475 GCA_036521275.1 Acetobacteraceae bacterium | reverse complement strand
GGTCGTCCTGTGCGGCTTCGAGCACTTCCGCGAGGTGCCCGTCGATGTACTCGCGGAGTTCGCCCTCGCCGGCGGCGCCGGCCGTGGCCGCGAGGGTGCACAGCAGCTCGTGGAAGGCCGCGAGGAACACCTCGGTCACGGTGCGCAGGTCGGCGTGATCGAGGATCGCGGCCACGCCCTCGGTGTCGCCGTCGTTGTAGGCGCGCACCAGCGCGATCATGTCGCGGGCCGCGTCGACGGCCTGCGCGTCGCCGGCACCGCGCACCGGAACACCACCTTGCGCTGCGTGATGGCCGGGTCGCCGCCCTGGGCGCGCAGGCCGTTTTTGAACCACGACCAGAACAGGTGGTCCAGGCCGCCGCCGCCGTGGAGCTCGAAGACGATGGGGCCGCCACCGCCACCGCCGCCGGCCCCGCCCCGGCCGCCGAACCGCACCCCGCCGGCCATCGCGCCCGCCGCCGCGGACACGTCGCCCATCCCCTCGCCCATGCCCTGCGCCAGCATCCGGGCGATGGCCCGGCCCGCCAGGTTCGGCGCACCCGAACCGCTCAGCGGCCCCTTCTTCGCCGGGGAGAACGGCAGGAAGTTGCGGATCTCCCCGACGATGCCGCCGATGGCATTGCCGACCCCGCCGATCATGCTGCTGATGCCGTTGATCAGCCCCTGGATCACGTTGCGCCCGGCGTTATACAGCAGCGAGCCGAGGTCCCCCACCGCGGCGAGGATCTTGCCCGGCAGCGCACCGAACCAGGAGATCAGCTTGCCGATCATCTGCTGCGCGCCCGAGCCGACCTTGCCGAACGAGTCGATCCACCGCAGCATCGCGGCGATGGCCCGGCCGATCCACCCGATCACCGCCGAGATGGTGCCCGACGTCTTGGTCAGCGCGTCGATCGCCTTGCCGATCTGGGGGACCAGCGGCGTGATCGCCTTGGCGGCCAGCTCGACGAGCAGCGCGACCAGGCGGATCAGCGGCGCCAGGATCGGCGTCATCGAGGCGAGGATCTTGATCTGCGCCAGGTCGAGCTTCAGCAGCGGCCCGATCAGCGGCAGCACCGCCTGCAGCAGCTGCAGCAGGGCGCGGGCCAGGGCCATCAGGCTCGGCATCATCTGCTTCACCGTGGACACCAGCTGGCCGCCGAGCGCGGAGGCGACCTGCGAGACCGCCCGCACCAGCACCGTCAGGACGGGTGCGAGCCCGGTCAGCAGCAGGGCGATCAGTTTGCCCAGCGGCGCCGCCAGCGTCTCCAGAGCGTCCTCCAGAACCCCGAAGACGCCGGAGTTCTCCAATGCGGCGAAGACCGCCGACAGGGCTTTGGCGAGGGCGTCGAAGCCGGGCGCGGCGGCCCGGATCAGCTGGGCGACCGCCTGCAGCGCCCCCGACAGGGACTGGAGCACCGCCCCCGCCAGCTCCCCCGCGACCCTGCCCAGGATCAGCAGGGCGGGCAGTACCGCCCGGATGGCCTGCCCGAACCCTTTCAGCACCGGCCCGAGCGCCTGGGCGAGACTGGCGGCGAGCTTGCCCAGCACGGGGAACAGGCCATTGATGATCGAGCCGAGCATCTTCAGCACGTCCGCCGACGCGCGGATCGCGGGCGCGAACGCTTTGAACATGCCGCCGAGGTCGCGGCCGAGGCCGGCGAGCAGCTGCGCCAGCGCGGACACCGCCGGCGCCGCGGCGCGCATCAGCGCCAGGAAGCCGGGCAGGATGCCGCGGATCAGCCCTTCCAGGCCGTGGGTCAGCGGCATGACGAGCTGGCCGAGCGCACCGAACGTGGCGTGCAGCACCGGGCCGATGCTGCGGGCGAACTGGCCGATCGACGCGAACGCCTGCTTCAGCGGTTCCACCAGCGGCATCGCCGCCTGTTTCACGATCTTCTGCAGGCCTTGGAGCATGCTGGTGAACGACGCGTACAGCGGCCCCTGCGCCTGCTTGGAGCCGATCAGCAGCTTCGCGCCGAGCGCGATCCCGGCGACCGCGCCGAGCGCGCCGACGACCGCCGGGAGCGCGGCCAGGCCGCTGACGATCCCGGTGGTGATCAGCTGCATCTTGCTGGGCACCAGCCAGGAGGCGAACCGGGACACGAACCCCCTGCCGGACGCGTCGCCCGCCGCCTCCGCCTTCGCCTTGTACTTGGCGAAGGACGTATCATCCTTATCTTTTACGCGTATTTCCACAACATTGTCAGCCATTTCGCTCCTCCAAATACTTAAGAGCGAATCTGACAATATCGGGATTATCTTTCAGGAAACCAATCCCACGGTTACAGTGCACGCACAGCAGACCGCGGACCTTTCCCGTCGCGTGGTCGTGATCCACCACGAGCCGCGGTCGCGTCTGGCGTCCCTGCCTCCGGCTCTGCCGGTAGTTGACGATGGCCGGAGGTTCTCCGCAGATCGCGCAGACGCCACCTTGCTCGGCCAGGAGTGCGGTGTACTGCTCCAGGGCGATCCCGAACTTCTTCCGCAGGCGCGTGTCTAGAACTCGGTCGGGGTTCGCATCTGCCCACGCCATTGCCCGCTCAGACGTGCATTCTTTGCAGACGGTCCTGTGCCCGAGGAAGGTCGTGCTCAGCTCATGAAACTCGCTCAGAGGAAGCTTGCGCCTGCATTCGCGGCAGGCCAGCAGACCGGATTCATCGAGCTGCACGCGAGCCTGGTGGCCGAGTACGTACTTCCGGACGATGTTGCGGCGCTCGTCCACCCCGGCGTACTCGCCGCAGCCGCACGCGCAAAGCTGCGGCACCAGCGGTGCGCTGCCGCGCCCGCTCTGGTGCCGCTTCGTCTCGGAGATGCGGCGCTTCGCATCTTCGGTGTGCCGCACGCCCGGCTTACCCATCCTCGCTCGCCTCCTCCCGTTTCGTCCCGAGCTGCTCGATCGCCAGCAGCTGCAGCACTTCCACCGACTCCGCCCGCGCCCCCGCCAGGTCGTAGGCGCCGGTCCTGATCAGGCCCAGCAGCACCTCCGCCTCGGTCAGCTCGGCGGGCTTGGCGACAACGGAGCCATCGGCAGCGACGCCTCCGGGGAGGTCCCGCCAGAGCTGGAGTCTTTTCCCAGGTCGTCGCCCACGTTCATCACGGCCTCGAACCACGCCTCGAAGATGGCCATGACGAAGTCGGCGTCCTGCGACCGCACGCCGTTCAGGTCCGCCGGGACCGCCTCGCCGGCGTCGTCCTCGACGTTCCAGTGCTCGAGCGCGCGGGCGAACCGGGCGAACATGTCCTCCAGCCCGGCGGCGTCCACCTCCTCGCGCTTGGCGGCGTCGGCGACGGCGGCCATCTTCAGCATCGAGCCGATGCTGACCGACCGCATCGCGACCTCCAGGCCCTCCATGTCGGCCGACTCGAAGACGAGCTTGTAGATCTTCTTCTTCGGCCGGAAGCCCTTGCGCCGCTCGCTCACGACCACGTCGGCACGGTCCCGTCGGCGAGCGCACCCGTGGCGTCGAAGGTCAATTCGCCGGACGCCGACCGG
>DATDIC010000259.1:0-5555 GCA_036521275.1 Acetobacteraceae bacterium | reverse complement strand
GGCACGACAAAACGCTGCGCAACCGCCGGGATCACACCCAACGAGACCGGCCGCGCCGCGCCAGGGGCCAAGGCCCAAAGCTCCAGATCCTTGCCGGCGGCTACCGTGACCGGACCCACCGCGTCCAGGCGCAGCGTTCCGTCTTGCGTCTCCTCGGCCAGAAAACCGGCAGCCGCCTGACCCGACGGCAGCAGCGCCGCGACATGCGGGGGCGCAGCCGCCGGGCGCAGCAGCGCGAAAACCAGCAACGCCACCGCCGCTGCCAGGCTCGCACCCGCCGTCCAGCGCCACAGCACCGCATCGTTCCAGAACGCCCAGCGGCTGCTCGTCGGCGCCTGGCTTGCCTGCTTCAGCCCAGTGCTGTCGGCGATCCGGCTCCACACCGCCACCGGTGGAACGACTGGCTTCGCCATGCCCGCTAGCGGTGCCAGCCGCGCCTGCCATGCCGCGATCGCCGCGGCCAAGGCCACGTCCTGTTGCGCCTGATCGGCCACCGCCCGCGCCTCGGCCGCGTCCAGCGTGCCGAGCACGTACTCGCCCGCCAGCAGATCGCGTTCCTCATCCGGCCCTGCGCCCGCGCCGCCCATGCCCGCCGCGCTCATTGCTCGAGACACCGCTTCAGGCCGAGCAATGCCCGGCGGATCCAGGACTTCACGGTGCCGAGTGGCGAGGCCAGCCGCACCGCCAGCTCCGCATGTGACAATCCCTCGACGAAAGCGAGGTGGATGATGCGCTGCTGCACCGTGTCCAGCGTCGCCAGACAGCGCGATAGCGCCGCGTTCTCGCTGCTGGCGCGAAATTGCTCAAACGGATCGGGCGCGTCATCCGCGACATCGTCCGGCGGCTCATAGCCAGGCTGCTCGCGGCGGCGATGGCGCAGGATGTCGATGGCACGATACCGCAGCAAGCCGATCAGCCAGCCCTCGGCCGAGCCGCGCGCCGGATCGAACCGCCCCGCCTGCTGCCAGACCTGCACGAACGCATCGTGCAGTGCATCGGCCGCCAGGGTCGGCTGACGCGTCATGCGCAAGGCCAGCCCGTAAAGTCGTGGCGCCTGCTGCTCGTACAGCGTCCGGAACGCCACCGCATCGCCCCCGGCACAGCGACCCAGCAGCGCAGCGGTGTCCAGTCCCTCGTTCGACGCCACGCGTGTGTCGTTCACCTGGCGCTGCCGTTCCGTGCCAATGGCGCGCCGCATGGGCGCCTCGCTAGACCATAGCGAGAACGACATGAGAGGAACAGGCTGCATGGACATCTCGTCCATCGGCATTCGTCCGACGTGATGTGCTCCTCTGAACTACCCGCGGCAGCGGCCAACGGATGCGTGGACTCCAGTGTCGCCATGGCGCCCCGTCATCGAATGCGCTCGCAGACTGGTGTCTCTAATAAAAGAATGCGCGGTGCGACCCGATCGGAGCGATCCGATAACGCAGCAATCCGGCGGCCCCGCCCATCAGGCGCGCTTGCGTGTCGCCCGGTGGCCCGCCGCGGCGGCCTTCTTCGGCGGCTTGGCACGCGCCCGCGGTTCCGCCGCACGGGCTTTATCCGCCCCCCGGCCCAGGCTTTGCTTCAGCGCCGCCATCAGGTCGATCACGTTGTCCCGCCGCGGCGGCGGTGGCGCTTCGCTGACCACCCCTTCACCGCGCAGCTTCGCATCGATCACCTCGCGCAGCCGCGCCTCGTAGCGGTCTTCCATGTCGGCAGGCTCGAACGGCGCCGCCTGCCGATCAATAAGCTGGGCCGCCAGTTTCACCATCTCCGGGTCAGGCTTTTCACCCTCCAGCGGATCGAACAGCGTCTTCGGATCGTAAATATCTCGCTTCTCGTGCAGCGTGTGCAGCACCAGTCCGACACCCAGCGGCAGGATCGCCACCGGCCGCTCCCGCCGCGCAATCACCACGCGCGACAGCGCCGCCTTGCCCGATTTCTCGATCGCCTCCCGCAGCACGGTATAGACATCCAGCCCCGCCTCGCCATCCGGAGCGACATAGTAGCTGGCGTCGAAATAGATCGGCGGGATCGCCGTCGCATCCACGAACTTGTCCACCGTCAGTGTGCTGGACGAGTCTATGCGCGCTTTCTCGAAATCCTCCGTATCCAGAACGACGTACCGATCCTTCTCGAACTCGTAGCCGCGCGCCAGGTCACCGCGCGAGAGTTCCTCATCCGTCTCCGCATCCAGCGTCACCATGCGCACCCGATGCCCGGTCTTCGGATTGATATAGTGAAAATGCAGATCGCCGCTCGCCCGATGCACCGTGTGCAGCGCAATAGGACACGACACCAAAGCCAGGCGGAGGTGTCCGCGCCAGATCGGGCGACCGGCCATGGGAATGCCTCCTGCGCGGATGCGGTGAAATTGCTGTCGGTTAACATGGTCGCACATCCGGGTGAGCCAATCCGGCATCACGGGCGTTTGAGTGAGCCGCCGCGACATGAACATGCTTTATCGACGCCACGATTGTGTGGGGCGCAATGGCCGCGATCTTCGGGCCCGGTGCCAACCTGGCGGCCAAGCTGGGCCTGGTGGGAATGGCGGCGCTGCTGCTGGCCGGTGTCGGCTGGTGGTGGGGATCTCCGCGCACCGATTACAAACGCAACGAAAACTGGGTCGTCAACCAGGCGGTACCCTTCAGCCACGCGCATCATGTCGGCGGCCTCGGCCTCGACTGCCGCTTCTGCCATATCGAGATCGAGAATGCCGCCACCGGCAGCATGCCCCCCACCCATGTCTGCATGACCTGCCACTCGCAGATCTGGACCAACGCCAAGCTGCTGGCGCCGGTGCGCGACAGCTTGGCCAATGACACGCCGCTGGTGTGGAACCGCGTCACCAACCTGCCCGACTACGTCTATTTCAATCATTCCATTCACATCGCCAAAGGGGTCGGCTGTTCCGAATGCCACGGCCCGGTGGACCGCATGGACCTGACCTACAAGGCGAAGGACATGGAGATGACGTTCTGCATCGACTGTCACGTCAATCCCGGCCCGCGGCTGCGGCCGGCAGACCAGATCTACAACACCGAATGGCACCGTACCGCGAACACCCCGTCACCGCCGGCGCTGATGGCCGAGTACCATATTCCCAGCCGCAATCTGCTCGACTGCTCGGTGTGCCATCGATGAACGGGCAATGGCGCTGCATCGAGCAACTGGAGCGCGACCCGGCGTTCCTGGAAAGCGCATCACGCGAATTCCCCATGCTCGCCGAAGCCCTCGCCGCCACCAGCGCCGGCACGCATGGCCGGCGCCAGGTGCTGCGGCTGTTCGGCGCCGCCCTGGCGATGGGCGCCCTCTCCGCCTGCACCTCCGGCCAGCCCTCCGGCGTGCTGATCCCCGCGGTGCGCATCCCGCCCGGACTCGTTCCCGGCCAGCCCAACCATTACGCCACCGCCCATCTGCACGCCGGCTACGCGCTCGGCACCGTCGTCACGCACCAGATGGATCGGCCGGTCAAGGTCGAAGGCAATCCCAACCATCCCTCCAGCCGCGGCGCCACCGATCCGTTCGCACAAGCCGAACTGCTCAGCTTCTACGACCCCGCCCGCGAGGCCCAGGTCACGACACGGGGCCAGCCCTCCGACCGCCAGCACCTGCAGACCGCCATCGCCGATGCGCGCGCCCGCATGGCAGCCGACAAGGGGGCTGGCTTCCGGCTGCTGACCGGCACCGTCACCTCGCCCACTCTCGCCACCCAGATCGATCGGCTGCTGGAGACATATCCGGCCGCACGCTGGCACCAGTGGGAGCCGTTCAACCGCGACACTGCGTTCAAGGGCGCGCAGCTCGCCTATGGCACCGCGCTGGATGTCGTCCCGCATCTGGATGCGGCCGATGTCATCCTGGGGATCGACAGCGACCTGATCGAAAGCCCCCCCGGCTGGGTCCGTTTCGCCGGCGATTTGGCATCGCGCCGCAACCCGACGCGCACACCGCGCATGAGCCGCATCTACGCGATCGAGCCGGCGCCGACCTTGCTCGGCTCGATCGCGGATCATCGCTTCGTCGCCGGCCCGGCGGCACTGCATGAAGCAGCAATGGCAATCACCGCCGCGATCCTGCACGGCGCCTCCGCCGCGTCCTCGCCCCCCTGGGTACAGCCGCTGATCGACGACCTTAAAGCGGCGCACGGACGCGCCTTCATCCATGCCGGTCCCGACCAACCGGCCGAGCTGCACGCGCTGATCCATGCCAGCAACGAAGCGCTCGGCGGCCGCGGCAGCACCTACGACCTGATCGCGGCGGTCGCGCACGGCGCGGAAGCGCAAAGCGAGTCGCTCGCGGCATTGGTCGCCGACATGCAAGCCGGCCATGTCACCACGCTGCTGATCCTCGACAGCAACCCGGTCTTCACCGCCCCGGGCGCGCTGGGCTTCACCCAGGCGCTGCAACGCGTCCCGCTCAGCATCGCCATCTCAATCGAGTCAAACGAAACCACGCAGGCCTGCACCTGGTCCGGACCGATGACGCATGCGTGGGAAAGCTGGGCCGACGCGCGCGGCCATGACGGCACCGCCAGCATCCTCCAACCGCAGGCCCTGCCGCTCTATGGCGGCATCGCCCCAACCGAGGCCGTGGCACTATTCACCGATCCGTTCACCCCCCCGGCGATGGACCTGGTCCAGGCGACATGGAAACCATCCTTCGGTGCCGATTTCGCCTCGGGCTGGCGCAGCGCGCTCGCCACCGGCGTAGTGCCGAACACCGCCAGCGCCAAATCCGACGCCAAGCTGCGGCCAGACGCAGCCGCGGCAACGCCCCCCACCCCGCCATCGGGAATGCAGATCCGCTTCCGCCCCGATCCGTCGCTATGGGACGGGCGCTACGCCAGCAATCCGTGGCTGCAGGAACTGCCGCGCCCGCTGACCAAGCTGGTGTGGGACAACCCCCTGCTCATCCCGCCCGCGCTGGCCGATCGGCTGAAACTGCGCAACGGGGACCTCATCGATCTGTCGGTGAATGGTTGGCGCCTCACCGTGCCGGTCTGGATGCAGCCCGGTCAGGCCGCGGACACGCTGGTCGCGTGGTGCGGCAACGGGCGCCATGTTGGCGGCCAGCAGGCCGGCTTCGATCTCTATCCACTCACCGGAGCGAACCCGGCGGCGACAGTGACGAAGGCGCACGGCACCTACCCGCTCGCCAGCACGATCCACCACAACTTGCTGTTTCCCGATGCCACCGACATCGTGAAGCACGCAACTTTGCAGGCGTTCCAGGCCCGCCCGACCTTCGCGAAAGCACCCGAAACTCCCGAACTCTACCACCGCCATCCGCCCGGCCCTGCCCAGTGGGCAATGAGCGTCGATCTCAATTCCTGCATCGGCTGCAATGCCTGCGTCATCGCCTGCCAGGCGGAAAACAACATCCCGACGGTCGGCAAGCAGCAGGTCGAGATGGAGCGGGAGATGCAATGGCTGCGCATCGACCGCTACTACGAAGGCAGCGTGGAACAGCCGACCACCTTCTTCCAGCCGATGCTGTGCATGCACTGCGAGAAGGCGCCCTGCGAGTTGGTATGCCCGGTCGGCGCCACGGTGCATGACTCCGAAGGT
>DATDIC010000258.1:0-3857 GCA_036521275.1 Acetobacteraceae bacterium | reverse complement strand
GTGCAGATCCACCACGGTAAGGTAGTGTCCCGGGCCACTTTGCACGTCGTTATTGTTGACAGGAAATATCAATATCTCTGTGGCTTCCTTGTCTATCAGTTGATTCGCGAGGAATGCTCCAGTTGGTTCGGCCATATCGCCTGCTGGAAGCCCGGCTGTTTCGTTGCCAGGAAAGACCGGACTGACCTGGGCATCAACAATGGTTGCAGCACCAATGTCCCCTTTCGTTGCATCGGAGATGTATTGCTCCTTGCCGAGGATAAAATCGTTGATCAGCGTCCCGCTGCCGTGCGTATCCATGTAGGACGGCGAGGCGAGGGCGAGCGCGGTTGCGACCTCACTGGTACTGTCGGTCGGCGTCAGCTTGGTGCCGTAGATGCGCGGAAACCTGTTCTGCAGATAAACAAAGCCGTTCACGGCAGCAGTAGGGCCACAAGCAATTGCTTCTATGCCACACACATCGGCCTGGCTGAGATGGCCGAAATTGTCGTTCCCCTCATTCGCCGAGAAGTTGTTCGGGTCACCTGCCAGGCTGACGGACGGGTATATCGCAGCGACCGCAACATTCAACGCGATGGCGGCGAGCAGGATATGAAAACCCGCGCGTGCTCGGCTCGTTTCGGCCATGCGAGAGGAAATCCCGGTCACCTTTGCCGGTTCGTGATTTGTGCAAAGCATGAATCCAGCCTTCCTGGTTTGGTTTGGTTTCCTCTTATTCCTACCGTCCGAGACGCTGACGCTTCCCACGTCATGCCCGCGCAAGCGGGCATCCATTGCGACCCCGCGGTCTGCACGGACAGTCGCTGGATTCCCGCTTGCGCGGGAATGACAGCAGATGGGTCGGTCTTTCCGCCGTTTGGTATTATAGCGGTCCGGTTGATTGGGTTGCAATCAAAAGAATCCCGTTTCAAACCTACCTTTGATGCCTTTGTCCGCGCCCCGACGTTGCGCTCTGAAAGGCCATACGCTAGCCTGCGCGCATGTATCGGTTCGACAAGACCCGCCTGGACCTGGTGCGTGAATTCCGCGCCAACCCGTTCGGGGAGCATAGCCCCGACCTGCAATACATGCTGAACATCATGCGCACCGCCAGCGACCAGCCGTTCCACGTGCTGTTCGTGGACAAGGAAGGCGAGCGGTGGACGCTCGGGATCATGCAGCCCGGCCGCCGCATCGCGCCGCGGCGCACCAACATGGTGTTCACCGACCTGAAGGAAGCCGAATGGCACGTGTTCCGCCTTCGCTGGGCGGCGCTTGCCGGTGAGGAGTGTCCGATCGAATGAGCGCCGTCATGGGCTACGCCGACCACTGGAGCGTCGCGCCCGGCGACACGCTGCATTTCATGGTGAGCTGCCTGGAGACCGACCGCTACCATATGCAACTTGTGCGGCTGAAGCAGCCGGATGCCGGTCCGCTGGCTACTCCGTTCGCGCCGGAGCCGATCGATGCGCGGTGCAACGGCGAGCATCCCGGGCGCTTCCAGTCGATCCCGGTTGGCTCGCTGGCCGTGGTGCCCCCGCATCCGGCGCTGGCGCTCTCCGGCAGTTTCTCCATGGCGGCCTGCATCATGCCCACCACGCCGGCAAAAGGCCGGCAGGCGATCATGGGCACCTGGAACGATGCCGCCCAGACCGGCTTCGGCCTGGAAATCGATGGCAACGGCACACTGAGCTTCCGCCTGGGCGCCGGTGGCGGCCGGACGGCGAGCGTATCCTCCGGAATGGAGCTGCGGACGCGGCAATGGTATTTCGTGGCGGCCAGCTTCGACGCGGCGACCGGTACCATGACGGTCTGGCAGGAACCGGTCACCCGCAACGGCTTCCTGTCCGACCAACCGGTCGTTGCGACAGCGACGACATCGGTCAGCCCTGCGTCGGGTGACGGGCCGCTGAGCTTCGCGGCCTGGAACAACGGCCCGGCGGATGGGCCGTCCTGCTGGGGCGGACTTGGTTTCACCTGTCACTACAATGGCCGGATCGACAGCCCTCGGCTGGCGACCGCCGTGCTGGACCGCGCCGGCATCGGCACTCTGGCGCACGCACCGCTGGCCCCGGCACTGCCCGGCCTGGTCGGCGCGTGGGATTTCGGCCGCGACATCCCCAGCGACACGATCCGCGATCTCGGCCCCAACCGGCTCGATGGCGTTGTTCTCAACCAGCCGACGCGCGCGGTGCCCGGCTGGAACTGGGATGGCCACGAGACGTGCTGGCTGCATGCCCCAGATCAGTACGGCGCCATCCATTTCCACGACGACGACCTGGTGGATGCATGCTGGCAGCCGGATTTCGATTTCACCATCCCCGACGATCTGCGGTCCGGCATCTACGCCGCCCATCTTACCGCGAACGATACCGACTTCTGGGTGCCGTTCTTTGTCCGCCCGCCGCGCGGTACAGCCCGCTCAACCGTCGCGTTCCTGGCGTCGACCGCGACCTATACGGCCTATCTGAACAATGTCGGCCGCTTCCTGTCGGGGGGGACGGAATTATTTCGCGGCAGGGTCACCGACCTCGATCACATCGACTGCCTGCTGATCGAACACCCCGAAATGGGGCTGTCGCTCTACGACCGCCATTCCGACGGCACCGGCGTGGCCTATTCCAGCCGGCATCGTCCGGTGCAGAACGTCCGCCCCACCGGCCGGCACTGGAATTTCAACATCGACCTGTTCATCGTCGACTGGCTGGAAAAGCTCGGCGGCGACTACGACGTGATCACCGAGGAAGACCTGCACCGCGAAGGCGCCGGATTGCTGGCGCCGTACCGCGTCGTGCTGACCGGCTCGCACCCGGAATATGATTCGGCGCAGATGCTCGACGCGTTCCAGGCCTATCTGCGCCAGGGCGGACGCCTGATGTACATGGGCGGCAACGGGTTCTACTGGCGCATCGCGCACCACCCGACGCGGCGCGGCGTCATCGAGGTGCGTCGCGCCGAAGGCGGCGTCCGCGCCTGGGACGCCGAACCTGGCGAGGCGTTCCATAGTTTCACCGGAGAATATGGTGGGTTATGGCGGCGCAATCTGCGCGCCCCGCAACGGCTGGTGGGAGTCGGCTTCGTCAGCCAGGGCTTCGATTCGTGCAGCTACTTCCGCCGCACCGAAGCCGCCGGCGATCCGCGCGTCGCCTGGATGTTTGCCGGGGTCGAAGATGAACTACTGGGCAATTTCGGGGTGCTGCAGGACGGCGCCGCCGGGCTGGAGATCGATGCGATCGATCCCCGCCTGGGCACGCCGCCCCACGCGCTGGTGGTGGCGCGCAGCGAAAACCATTCCAACACCTACGAACTGGTGGCCGAGGAAGTGCTGGTCCCGCACGGCGCCACCGACGCCATCATCAACCCGAATATCCACGCCGACATCACGTTCTTTGAAACGCCGAACGGCGGCGCGGTGTTCTCCACCGGCTCGATCGCCTATGCCGGGTCGCTGGGCTGGAATGGGTTCGACAACAACCTGTTCCGGCTGACGACGAATGTGCTGCGGCGGTTCAACGACCCGGCGCCGTTCCCGACCCCGAAAAACGGCGGCGGCTCGGACGTTCCGGTGGAAACTAATAGCAAACCGCGTTGAGGTTGGTCATTCCGGCGGAAAGCGGGAATCCAGCCAAATCCTCGACATTTCGCGGCTTTCGTCTGGATGCCCGCTTTCGCGGGCATGACGGATGCTTCGCGGCTTTCGCCTGGATGCCCGCTTTCGCGGGCATGACGGATCCAGCGTCTGCGTCCCGCCGGGCTGATATTGCTACGCGGATAGCGCCTGCGGCTCGGTTCGCACACGCTTGACCAGCAGCTTGTTCAGCGCATGCACATAAGCGCGGGCCGAGGCAACGATGGTGTCCGTATCCGCCCCCTGCCCG
>DATDIC010000257.1:0-3672 GCA_036521275.1 Acetobacteraceae bacterium | reverse complement strand
AGGGCGAGACAGGCCAGGGACAGGATGCCGTTGCGGTGGCGCGGATCGTGGATCGGCGGGTCGTCCGGCCACAGCGCCACGTTGCTGAGCCCGGCGCGTCGTTGCAGGTCCGGGCTGGGCGTGAAGCGGCGGCGAACATAGTAGCCGGCCGCATCGCGGAAGTAGTCCATGCCGGCATCAAGGGCTTCGCTGCGGATGGTCATTTCTGCCGCGGAACCGTAGAGGTGGCCCATGTAGTAGCGGCCAAGCGGGCCGTCTGGCCCGCCAAACCGATGCGGAGCGTCAAGCTGTGCGGCGAGCAGGAGGCGGGTATTCTCCAGCCCGCCTGCCGCCAGCACGACCCGGCGAGGCGCGACCTCCGCCTCGGCGCCGCCCGGCTGGCGCACCCGAACGCGATCGGCTGTGCCGTCGGCGCGGAAGGTAAAGCCGGTGACGGTGGTCCGCAGCCGAAGGTCGATATGGCGTGACTGGCGTAGCTGCGTGGCATGGCTGCTGGCGAGGCGAGGCCGGCGGCTCCAGCGTTCCAGGCGATCGAAGCGGAAATCGGGATTGTCGGTCGGCACGCCTGGCAGTGGCGCTTCGAACACCGCCTCGCCGCAACCGAGATAATTGCAGGCGTCACGCAGGTATGAGGCGACGTCGGCCATCCCGATCGGCCAGGAACTGTCAAGGACGGCCGGACGCGGCTCAAAATCGATCGGCTCCATGGGAACGCACCGCCCGCCCCAGAGATTGGAGGCGCCACCGAGGCCGCGATGCACCGCCAGGGCCATCGGCACGTGGTGCCGGGGTACCGCGATGCTCGCTTCGGCGAGCTGCTGCGTGGCCTGATCAGGCCGGGTTGCGCCGGACTCGAGGACCAGCGCCGGACGCCCCAGGCGTGCCAGCTCCAGCGCCAGCGAGATGCCCACCGGACCGGCGCCGATGATGCAGATATCCGGCGCGCTGCCTTCAAGTCCGGCGAGGCCGTCGGTGATCACGCGGTCTCCGCGAGGGGCAGGGACAGTTCCGGCAAGACGCGGTGCACCGCTATGGCGAAGCTCAGCCGGCCCTGCATCAGACAGACACTGGTGACGATGGCCGCCCCCATCAGGCCCAGTATCGGGATCAGCGCAGCGGAAAGTCCGCAGCACACGATGAGCTGCTGAAGGTTGAGCCGGCACAGCGCGCTGCCGTGACCGGTCATGGCCAGCATCATGTCTTCGGTGGGGAACAGCGTGTTCACAAACTGACCGACGCAGAGGACGATCATTGCGGGTGCGGCGACGATGAATTCGTGCCCCAGCAACGAGAGCAGTTGGCGCGGGATAAGCACCATCACCGCGATGATCGGCAGGCAGACCAGGCTGGCCAGCCATCGCGCCTGACGCGCGGACTGCCGGAGTTGCGCGAATTCCCGGCGCCGATGATGCCGCGCGAAGGCGGGTGCGGCGATCATGGCGATGCTGACCAGGATGGTGTTGATCATCATGGTCATGCGATTGACGATGCTGAAGGCGCTGACCGCGACTGCGTCGGCGAAGGCACCTAGGACCAGCACGGGCAGCGCGAGCAGTGTCGCCTGCACCAGCTCGATCACCAGGAATGGACGGGCGGTGGCGCTGAGCGTGGCAAGCGGCTCGGGCTCCACGACGTCGGCCTGAACGCGATCCAGCATGACCCGTTGCCAGTCACGCAGGACGAATCCGCCTCCGATGCAGCAGCAGACTGCGTAGGAACCGGCATAGACCAGCAGCACGGTGCCGACGTTGCGCCACCCGGCAAGCAGGGCCGCGAGGGGCAGCAGGGCCGGCAGTCCGCTTTGCACGAGCTGGGCCGAAACGCCGCGGCTAAGACCGATCAGTACGAAACCAACGGCGAAGGCGAGGGTCTGCGCAGGTAAAACGAACGCGGTAAGTCGCAGCGGCCAGGCCAGTTCGGGTTCATGATACAGGTAGAGTGCGGCCGGTGAAGCGAAGCCGAACGTGAGTATGGCTGCGGCGAGGCTCGCCAGCGCCGTCCACCCCAGGCCGGAGACGAGCGCATGGCGGGCCGCCTGACCACGGCCGACCGCCAGTTCCGCGGCGATATGGCGGGACATTGCCCGTTCCAGCCCCATGCGTGCCGCGGTCGAGGCAAAATTCACCCAGGTGAGGCAGAGAAAGAGCAGGCCAGACTCCCGGCCGCCCATCAGCCGCGCAGCCAGAAGGTAAAGGCCGAACTTGCCGGCGACCTCCATGCCCCGGATGGCCAGGGCACCAAAATAGCGGAGCAGGCAGCGCGCCATCAGGCCGCTGACGATTGCCTCGAGCGCGGATCGCATGTGCCACCGGAGAGTGCGTAACTGGCTTAGGAAGCGTGCGGTCCGGCTGAGGGATCGCGCTCCGCACTTCAGCGCCAACGGCTATCCCACGGACAGATTGTCCAATAGCCGCACAGACCCGAGCCGTACGGCGGCAATCAAGCGTGCCCCTGGGCGTGTTGCCTCGATCGGTTCCAAAGTTGGGCCGTCGACCAGTGCTACATAATCAACGCCAAACCCCGCGCGGGTCAGCCCGGCCTCGGCCGCCGCGATGCTGGTCGGGACCAGGGCACCGGCAGCCAACATCCTCGCTGTCGATGTCAGCATCGCTGGTAGCTGCGAGGCGATCTGGCGTTCCCCCGCGGTGAGGAACCGGTTGCGCGAAGATATCGCCAGGCCATCTTCCTCCCGCACAGTTTCGACCCCGACAACTTCCAGCGGCAGCAGCAAATCGGCGACAACGCGTCTGATCACCTGAAGCTGCTGCCAGTCCTTCTCGCCGAAATAGGCACGGTCTGGTCGGACCTGGCCGAACAGCTTGGCGCAGACCGTCGCCACGCCGCGGAAATGGCCTGGACGGACCGCTCCCTCCCACCGGTCGGCCGGCCCGCTCACGTTCAGCGTCGTCGCGTCGTCCGGCGGGTACATCGTTGCCACATCGGGCAGCCAAGCCAGCGCACAGCCGGACGTCTCGAGAGCCGCGAGATCGCCGATCTCGTCGCGCGGATAACGCGCGAGATCTTCGGTCGGGGAGAATTGCAACGGATTGACGAAGATCGACACCACGGTGGCACCGCCGGATGCGGCGGCGCGGTGCACCAGCTCCAGATGTCCTTGATGCAGCGCGCCCATCGTCGGCACCAGCGACAGCGATCCATGGCCTGCACGCAGGCCAGCACAGGCGGAACGCAGGGCGGGGAGCGTGCGGGCGATAATCATGGTGCCAAATTTACGCCGGTATCCGTGGCCGACAACGCCCTCGGACAGGGCGATATGAATGGGTCCACGCCAAGCTGCGATCAGATGTTCGCTCGAACGGCTGCGGTATCGGCTTTCAGAAGCGTTTCCGCCGCAGCTCGGCCGGACCTGATCGCGCCTTCGATCGTGGCGGGCAAGCCGGTGTCGGTCCAATCGCCGGCCAGCACCAGGTTGCCGAGCGGAGTGCGCGCGCCCGGGCGGCGCCGGTCCTGCGCGGCGGTGGCGGCAAACGTCGCGCGCCGTTCCTTCACCACCCGCCATGGCGGCATCCCCTCCGGCAGCCGCAATGCCGCGTGCACATCGGGCCACACCGCGGCGGCGATCTGCTCGGCCGGCTGATCCACCATGCGGTTGGCGGCGCTGATCGTGACCGACACATGATCCGGCTTCACGAACACCCATTCCGCCGTGCC